>NZ_JBBBEI010000035.1:4811-51656 GCF_037132455.1 Huijunlia imazamoxiresistens
GCGCCAGCTTGCAGGGATGGTTCGATACCACCAAACACCCGGCCTACCTGCCCCAATGGGCGCCCGCGCACATAGACCGCACCGTACGCCTCGTGGAGCGCGACAAAAACCACCCCTCGGTGATCATCTGGTCGCTGGGCAACGAATGCGGAAACGGTAAGGTGTTTCATGATACCTACACCTGGATCAAAGGCCGCGATAAGAGCCGCCCGGTACAGTTTGAGCAGGCCGGTGAAGACTGGAATACCGACATTGTCTGCCCCATGTACCCCCGTATCCGGGACATGAAGCGGTATGCCGACGACAAGAGCAAAACACGTCCCTACATCATGTGCGAATATTCGCATGCCATGGGCAACAGCAACGGCAACTTCCAGGAATATTTCGATATCATCATGGGCAGCCCGCACATGCAGGGCGGCTTTATCTGGGACTGGGTGGACCAGGGCATGGCGACCACCACCCCGGATGGCAGGCCCTTCTTTGCCTACGGCGGCGACCTGGGCGGCTATCATTTGCAAAACGACGAGAACTTCTGCGCCAACGGGCTGGTGGCTGCCGACCGCAGCCCGCACCCGGGACTTTACGAAGTGAAAAAGGTGTACCAGAATATCCTGTTCCGTGCTAAAGATGCCGCCAAAGGAGTGATAACGGTGCGGAACCTGTTTGATTTTACCAACCTCGATCAGTACCAGTTCAAATGGGAACTGTATCAGAACGGCAGCAAGGTGAAGGAAGGCAACTTTGCCGTAAGCCTGGCGCCGCACCAGGAAAAGGAAGTGGCATTGCCCCTGCCGCAAATTAAAGCCGGGGCAGGCACGGAATATTTTCTCAACGTTTATGCCTATACGAAAACCGCAACGGAAATGATCCCTGCCCAACACGAGCTGGCACGGGAGCAGTTCAAGGTTGGCGGCGATTATTTTGCCTCCAATATGGCCGGCGAAAGCAAGCTGGAGATCAGCACGGAAGGCAACAGGCTGCGGTTTTCCGCCGGCAACGTACGGGGCGAGTTCGACCTGAAGGAGGGAAGAATGACCCGGTATGCGCTGAATGGCGAAGGTTCCATGGGCGGGCAGTTCCCCGAACCCTATTTCTGGCGGGCGCCGACCGATAACGATTTCGGCAACAATATGCAGGTGTCGCTGGGCATCTGGCGAACGGCCCATATCAACCGCCTGGTAAAAAGCGTGACCGCCGGCGAAAAAACTGCCGCAGGCCTGCCGGTGAAAGTGGTGTATGAACTGAGCGGCGTGAACCTGCCGTATACGATCGACTACCTCATTCAAAATGACGGCTCCGTTCGCATTACCTCCTCCATCGATATGACCGGCAGGAACCTGCCTGAATTACCACGGTTCGGCATGCGGATGCAGTTGCCCGGCCAGTTCGAGCACCTGAGCTATTATGGCCGCGGGCCCTGGGAAAACTACAGCGACCGCAACACCGCTTCGTTCGTGGGCCTGTACAAGGATAGGGTGGCCAACCAGTCCACCATGGGCTATATCCGCCCCCAGGAAAACGGCTATAAGACCGATGTTCGCTGGCTGGCGCTGACCAATGGCGAAGGCAAGGGAATGGTGATCGAAGGGGCGCAGCCCATTTGTTTCAGTGCCCTGAACCAGTCGACCGAAGACCTCGACCCGGGCCTGACCAAAAAACAGCAGCACCCCACCGATGTCAAACCCCGCAGGGCGGTGTTCCTGAATATCGACCTGAAGCAGCGGGGCGTGGGCGGCGACGACAGCTGGGGCGCACTGCCGCACGAACAGTACCGCCTGCTGGACAAGAAATATTCCTACACCTATACCATCAAACTGGTAGAAGACAAAAGCCTGGCGGTACATCCATAAATGGTTCCAACGGCTTTTATTATAAACCTGGCAGTTTTTCAAAACCTGCCAGGTTTATTTTTCCCGGCCGCTTTTATACAACCCTGTAAACTTTCTTTCTGATGTTTTTTAAAAAAATGACGAAAAGAACCGCGGCCCTTTTGCTGCTGTGTATCCTGCTGGTGCACGCCGCCGGCGCCCAGAAAAAAGGCGCCGCCCCGGTCAGCGACCGCAAGCTGTGGCTCGGTTACCTCGATAAGGTCGCCCGGCCCGTGCTGTCGCAGCTGGCTGAGGGACGGTTAAAGGAAAAGATGCCGGTGGTGCTGTCGCCCCGGATCGACAACAAGGAAAGCCGCACCAGGGCGGCCTATCTTGAAGCCTTCGGGCGCACCCTGAGCGGCATCGCGCCCTGGCTCAATGGCGAAGGCGGCACGAAGGAAGAAGTGGCCCTGCGCGACCAGTACCGCCAGTGGGCGCTGAAGGCGGTGGCCCAGGCGGTGAATCCCGCTTCGCCGGATTACCTTACCTGGAACGGCGGGCAGCCCCTGGTGGACGCCTCCTTCTTTGCGCTGGGCCTGGTACGTTGCCCCTGGCTGTGGGAACACCTGACCGACACGACGAAGCAGCAGGTAGTGACGGCGCTAAAGATCACCCGCAACACGGTGCCCGTCTACACCAACTGGGTACTCTTCACCGGCATGATCGAGGCCTTTTTCTGCAAGTACGGCCTGGAGTACGACAAGGTGCGCATCGAGTTCGGCATCCGCGAATTCGCCCAGCACTGGTACACCGGCGACGGCCTGTTCGCCGACGGGATGAACTTTGCCTACGACTACTACAACAGCTACGTGATCCAGCCCTACCTGGCGAACATCGTGGGCATCGTCAACGAAAAGACCAAAGCCTACAACTGGTTTGCGCCCAACCTCGATAAGATCAACAAACGCTACGCGGAGCTCCAGGAGCGGAACATCAATACCGACGGGTCGTTTCCCGTGGTGGGCCGCTCCATCGTGTACCGCGGCGCCGCCTTCCAGCACCTGGCCGACATGGCCCTGCGCCGCCAGCTGCCCGCCTCCCTGCCGCCCGCCCAGGTGCGCAGCGCCCTGACGGCAGTGATCCGCAAAACCCTGGATGCCCCCAACACCTTTACGCCCGAAGGGTGGCTGACCATCGGGTTGTACGGCAGCCAGCCCAACCTGGCCGACGTTTATATCAATTCCGGCAGCGTGTACCTGTGCGCCAACATCTTTCTGCCCCTGGGCCTGCCCGAGACCGACGAATTCTGGTCGGCGCCCCCGCAGCCCTGGACGGCCGTGAAGGTGTGGTCGGGACAGGATTTCCCCGGCGACCATGCGCTGCACCTGCCTCATTAAAAGGCCCTTTGCATCAACCCTAAAGGCCGTCCCCCCGGGACGGCTTTTTTTTGCTCCCAAATGGGCCGGCTCATTTGGGATTCCTGCAAAAAACTTACTATATTACCTGTAGCGATTCCCGGTTCTTGATCACCTACCAAAATCAACGATTATGCGCTTGCGATTTCCCTTCCTGCTGATCGTGTTCTTCCTGGTATCCGTTGCGCCCGTTCTTTCGCAGAAAGCTAACCGCAGGCCCGATGTTGCCTGGCTGGCCTTGCTGGAACAGAACCTGGCCGGTGCGGCCGCACAGTACCGGATGCTGGTAAACAACCTGCCGGCCGATTCCTTTCCACTGGCCTATTACCCGCAGACGGGCCGGCTCGAAACCTGCGCTTCGGACAACTGGAGCAGTGGTTTTTTCCCGGGCACCCTGCTGCTGCTTTTCGGGCAAACAAAGGATTCGTCCCTGTACTTAGAAGCCGTACGCCGGATGAAGCTGCTGCAAAAAGAACAATTCAATAAAAGCTCCCCCGGCCTGGGCTGCATGCTGTACAACAGTTTCGGCAATGCCCTGCGCATCGCCCCGCAGGCCGAATACAAGCATATTCTCATTAACAGCGCCCGCTCGCTGGCCAGCCGCTTCCAGCCGAAGGTGGGCTGCTTTCCTTCCCGCGATTCGGCCGGCCCCGGCGACTTCCCCGTTTCCATCGACAACCTGGGATGCCTGGAACTGCTGTTCTGGGCCGCCAAAGCCACCGGCGACCGCTCGCTGTACCAGGTGGCCGTAACGCATGCCAACACCACGCTGCGCCACCATTTTCGTCCCGACTTCGGCGCCTACGAGGTGCTCCTCTACGATGGGCGCACCGGGGCGGTAAAGCGGCCGCGCGCCGCCCGCGGAGCGGCCGATTCCTCTGCCTGGGCGCGGGGGCAGGGGTGGGGCCTGTACGGCTATACCGTCCTGTACCGCGAAACCAGGGACCCCAAATACCTGGAGCAGGCCAAGAACATTGCCCGCTTTATCCTGTCGCATCCCCGCCTGCCGGCGGATAAGGTGCCCTACTGGGACTTTGATGCCCCCGCGATTCCCGATGCCCTGCGCGATGCGTCGGCCGGGGCGCTGATGGCATCGGCCCTGCTGGAGCTGGGCGGCTATGTCGACAAAAAACTGGCCCGTGAATATTTCGGGGTAGCCGATACCCTGCTGCATACCCTTTCCTCGCCGGAATTCCGGGCGGCCCCCGGTACCAATGGCGGTTTCCTGCTGCAGCGCTGTGCTGGCCTCCCGGCTCCCAACGGCACGGTGGAGGGGGCGCTGCCCGAGGGGGATTACTATTATGTGGAAGCCCTGCAGCGCTACCGCGAATACTTCCGGAAGAAATAAAGGGGGAAAGGGGCTGCATTCCCGTCTTTTTTTTATTTTGCCGCAGGGGAACCAGCGGTTGGGCCCAAAGGGCGGAAACGGTGTGAAAAATGGGGGCGTGGATGCGGGGTAACTGGTTACTTATTAAGGAAATAAGCGTTATTTTAACAAAATAGGACCGCCGTATTCGGCATAATTTTTTTACTTTACCTGTTCAATAATTTACCATTTGATGAAAAAAAATACTTTAGCTATTGGTGTTGCTTCTGTTGTTGCCGTAGGGGTGATAGCCTATTTTATCCGCAAGTCTCAAGTACGGAAAAAACGCGTCACCATCGCCGACGCGGGTTACGAAACGGCTCATGATATTCTCTTCCCGTTAAGAGACCCCAAAAAGAAGCGCTGACCGGCCCGGCATCCAACCGGCCGCTCCACAATGCTGGTTGGTCAACCGGCATTTTTCGTTCCGGGACTTCCCGGGCAAACCTCCGGTCCGCTACACATAAATGGCAAGAGCCCGGAAGCATCCACAATATTTTGGTGCTTCCGGGCTCTTGCTTTAAAAGCCTTTCTCATTTGACTCTTTTGCGCCCCAACTGTTACAAATTTCCCATTGTTTTGCGGACGAGGCTGCTGTTTTTCTTTTGGTATGCGTCTTGTTTACACATTCGTATAAATGAAGAGGTTTCCTGCTCCCGGTACGTGAATGAGCTGATGAGTATCCTTTTATGAATTAACGCTCGTCATGCCTGCCGACAGGGCCACCGCCTAGCTTTGCACCATCCTGTTACAAGAAAAGAATACTGATCATGAAAAGCCTGTTACCTGAATTATCCGTACAAAGTACCCTGAACCTGCCCCCCGTGATCCTGGAGAAGCTGACCGACTGCCGGCCGGCGGAAAACACCGCAGACCGCCTGCTTTCCGGCACTGCCAGCGAGCTGCACCACCGGACCGTAGAAACCCAGACCGACGGCTACGTCGAGCTGACCGTAGGCGGCAATGAAACTTCCAAAACCCTCCGGGTTCCGGTCAACATCCGGCTGATGTATACCCTGACGCTGGGAAAAACTTCCGGCGCCCGCGCCGTCTGGAGCACTTCGCTTTCGTAAGGCCCTTACCATAAAAACACACCGCCATAAGGCGCTTCGATGTCGAACATCCCGGACAGGGGAATATTGTCCCGGGCAGCCAGCAACAGGCGGATGACCCCGCCATGCGTCACGACGGCCACCCGTTGGTGGCGCTGTTGCTGCAGCTCCTCCCAGAAGGACAGTACCCGCCCGTGCATCTGCAGGAGGCTTTCGCCCCCGGGCGGGCATTGGTGTACAAAATCTTCCATCCAGGGATTCAATTCTTCCGGGCAGATCTCCGCCCAGGTCTTGCCCTCCCAGTTTCCGAAATCCACCTCGTACAACCGTTCATCCACGTTATAGTCTTCCCGGAGGGCATGGGCCAGCCGGCGGCACCTGCCCGAAGGGCTGGAATAGACCGCATCTACCGGATGGGGAAGTCGTTGCCGTACGCACAGCAGCTCGTCCGCAAAGGTGGCGGCCAATGGCACATCGGAGCGGCCGTACACCATGCCCGGGGCAATGTCCGGCGTCGTATGCCGGATCAGGTAAATTTCCATACGACAATACAGGTCAGGTAAATAACGATCTCCGCCAGCTGCTGCGCCGCTCCCAGGCAGTCGCCGGTATAGCCCCCGATCCACTTGGTAAAATAGCGGCCGAGAAAATGGTGCAGCAGGAACAGCGGGATAGCTACCGCGAACAGGACGGGCTTCCCGGTGTACGCTGCCAGCGCCGCCAGCGGCAGCAGGGCAAAGACCAGGGAAAGGTACAGGGTGGCGGGATGCGTTTTATGGGCCACGGGCTTCACCTTGCTGTCGCCCGCCGGGCGGATGTAAGCATGGGTGAAAATAAAGGTGGCCGCCGTAAACCGGCTGGCGGCATGCGCCGTCATGAAGAGCAGGAACACGAAAGCCGGATCTGCCGTTACGCCCTCCAGCAGTTGTTGCAGCGCCAGGAATTTTGCCAGCAGCAGCAGCACCAGCCCGGCCACGCCGTAGCTGCCCGTGCGGCTGTCCTTCATGATCTCCAAAATCTTTTCTTTCGTCCAACCGCCGCCAAAGCCGTCGCAGAAATCCGCAAAGCCGTCTTCGTGAAACGCCCCGGTCACCAGCACGCCGGCGGCCATGGACAGCAGGAGGCCCAGGGGCGCGCCCAGCAAATAAGTGCCGGTCCAAAAAACGGCGGCGGAAACCCCGCCTACGATCCAGCCCACCAGGGGCAGGTAACGGGTCGCTTCGTTCAGCAGGCCGCCCTCGTGGCGTACCCACCGGCCGCAGGGTATGCGGGTATAAAACATCAGGGAGGTGAGGAATACCTGTAGTTCGCGTTTCATGCTAGGATTTGTTGCTGACGCCGGCGCTTTCGAAGCTGGCCATCTCGTTTAAAAATGCCACGGCGCTTTGCAGCACCGGGAAGGCCAGGGCGCAGCCCGTGCCCTCGCCCAGGCGCATGCCCAGCTGCAGTACGGGTTCCGCCTCCAGGAACCGGAGCAGGCGTTGGTGGCCCTGTTCCTCCGACTGGTGGCAGAAGAGGGCGTTCCGCCGGACCGGCGGGGCTATTTTAAAGGCGCATAAAAATGCTACTGTGGCGATAAAGCCGTCCACCAGGATCAGCATCCCGCGATCTGCGGCTTCCAGCACCGCGCCGGCCATCTGCACGATCTCGTAACCCCCGAACTGCGCCAGCAGGCCGTAAATATCGTTTGTGGCTCCGGAGTAGTGGCTCATTGCCTGGTGCAGCAGGTCTTGCTTGCGGGCAAACTGTTCCTCCGAAAGTCCCGTGCCCCGGCCGATGCAGGCTTCCAGGGGCAGGGCGCAAAGCAGGCTCATAAGCATGGCTGCTGAAGAAGTATTGCCGATGCCCATTTCACCGAAGCCGATGGTATTGCAGCCCGCTGCGTGCCGTTCCCGCACCACTTCGCGGCCCTTTTCCAGGCAGAAGTGGACGTCCGCTATTTCCATGGCCGGGCCCTTCAAAAAGGAGCGGGTGCCCCTGCCCGCTTTCTGGGGGCGGATGGGCAGGTCGGGCGGAAAGTCATAGGCCACGCCGGCGTCGACGATGGTGAGGCCGAGGCCGTGCTGCCGGCAAAAGACATTGATGGCGGCGCCGCCGACCGAAAAGTTGAGCACCATCTGGGCCGTCACCTCGGGCGGGTAGGCGCTGACGCCCTCGCGGGCAATGCCGTGGTCGGCGGCAAACACCACGATATGCGGTTGTTGCAGGGAAGGCGTGGTGGTGTTCAGTACGGTCCCGATTTGCAGGGCCAGGCGTTCCAGCATGCCCAGGGCGCCGAGGGGCTTTGTTTTCTGGTCGATCAGGGATTGAATTTGTGGGGCGATGTTGCGCATGTGTTGCCGGTTTGTGTTTTTAGGTAAAGCGGGAGGCCGGACACCATGAAGATGGCCTCGTCTGCCAGCCGGGCCACGTACTGGTTGGCCCAGCCCTGCAGGTCGGTGAATTTGCGGCCCGCCTCCGTATGGGCGTGCAGGCCCATGCCCAGCTCGTTAGAAATGATGATGAAGGTGCCGGGCAGTTCCCGGAGCCGGTCGATCTCTCTTTGGAACTCCTGCAGGCAGCGGTCGATGTCGCCCGGGTAGTCCGAAAAATAGTTCGTCAGCCAGAGGGTGACGCAGTCGATCACTACGGTCTTGTGCTGCAGCGGCAGCTGGTGCAGTTCCCGGCAGGCTTCGTAGGTGGTCCATTCGGGGCCCCGGTCCGACCGGTGGCGCTGCACGCGTTGGGCAAAGTCGTCGTCCCAGATCTTTGCGGTGGCCAGGTAGACGGGTTCGGGGCTGAGGCGGAGGGCCAGGTCCTGGGCAAAACGGCTTTTGCCGCTGCGGGCGCCCCCGGAAATATAGATGATCATGCGGTGGTGTTGTTGGTAGGGGTAAAGGGCTGGGCGTGCTGCAGGGGCGGGCCTTCGGAGGGGTTCTTGCGTTGCAGGGAGGCCAGCAGGTCGGCGATGCGGTGGTGCGTTTCGTGCTGGGTGCCCTGGCGGTAGCGCCACTGCAGGCGGCCGTCCGCTTCTTCAATTTCCACGGCCCGGTAGGCGGCGGCCTCTGCAACCACCCTGAAGCCGGCGCGCTGCAGCGCCCGTTTCGTCCAGAACCCGGCGGCACCTTTTCCCTTCAGGAAGATGCTTTGTTCGCCGCCCTGGTGGATGCTGAAGGTGCCGGTGGCCTTGTCGAAGAGGAAACCTTCGTTTTGGAATACGGCTTCCAGCGTACCGTTCAGCACCAGGTCCTCGGGGGCGCCGGTGGCCATACGGCCGTCGGCCCCCAGCAGCCACACCTGGTCGGCGGTTTGCAGGGCCAGGTCGAGGTCGTGGGTGGACAGCAGCACGGCCTTTTGGGTGGTCCGCGCCAGCTGGTGCAGCAGGCGCATCAGCGATACCCGGTTGGGCAGGTCCAGGTGGGCGGTGGGTTCGTCCAGGATAATCACCGGCGTGTCCTGGGCCAGGGCCCGCGCCAGCATTACCTTCTGGGCCTCGCCGTCGCTGAGCTGTTCCAGGCGGCGTTGGGCAAAGGCGGCCGTGCCGGTGGTATCCATGGCCCATTGCACCATTTCGCGGTCGCGGGGCGCCAGGGTGCCCAGCCAGTTGGTGTGCGGGTAGCGCCCCAGGGCGATGATGGACGAAACGTTCAGGTTGCCCGAGCGCACCCGTTCGGTCAGCACGATGCTCAGCAGCCGTGCCCGTTCGCCCGGCTTCAGGTTCGCCAGCGCCCGGCCGCCGATGGCCACCGTTCCGGCCAGGGCGGGCTGCAGGCCCGCCAGGGTGCGGATGAGGGTCGACTTGCCCGCGCCGTTGGGTCCCAGCAGGCAGATCAGCTGCCCGGGATCCATTTCCAGCTGCAGGTGGGCCGCCAGCGTTTTGACGCCTTTATTCCCGGCTCTATAGCCGATGCCGAGGTCGTGTGTGTGGAGTAGGGGTGGGGGGTGCGCCATCAGAAATTCCCTTTTAGGTTGTTGCGGCTCATAATGATCCAGATGACCACCGGCGAGCCGACCAGGGCCGTAATCACGTTGATGGGCAGCACCGACTGGCTGCCCGGCAGCTGGGCGATGATGTCGCAGGCCAGCATCAGCGAAGTGCCGATGAGGCAGCAAAGCGGGATCAGCTTGCGGTGGTCCGAGGTGTGGAAGAGCGACCGGGCCAGGTGCGGCACGGCGATGCCCACGAAGCCGATGGGGCCGCAAAAGGCGGTCACGCAGCCCGCCAGCAGGCTGGTGCTGATGATGATCAGCAGGCGGGCGCGCCCCACGGTCAGGCCCATGCTGCGGGCATATTGCTCGCCCAGCAGCAGGGTATCGAGTAGTTTGGAAGAAGCGAACGACACCGCCAGCCCCAGGGCCACCACCACCGCCAGCAGGTACAGCTGGCTGCCCGACACGCCGCCCAGCGAGCCGAAGGTCCACAGCAGGTAATCCTTTACCTGTTCCGGCGCGCTGAAATACTGCCAGATGCTGATCACCGAAAGGGTGATGTTGCCGATCATCACGCCCACGATCAGCATGATGACGTTGTCGCGCAGGCGGGCCGAAATGGCCACGATCAGCAGCATGATAAGGGCGGCACCCGCCGCCGAAGCGCCGATCACCAGCCAGCTGCCCGAAATGCCCAGCTCTTTGATGGTATACAAGGTGGTGATGCTGCCGGCGGAAAGCATCACCAGGGCCACGCCCAGGCTGGCGCCGGCGGTCACGCCCAGCACCGAGGGGCCGGCCAGGGGGTTGCGGAACAGGGTCTGCATCTGCAGGCCGCTGACCGACAGGCCGCAGCCGACCAGCACCGCCGTCACCGCCTTGGGGATGCGGATCTGCTCGATAATGTATACCCAGGACGGATTGCCCGTTTCCTTGCCCAGGACAATATCCAGTACCGCCGGCCAGGGAATAGCGACGGAGCCCAGGGCAACGTCCAGGAGAAAGAGCACCGGCAGCAGGGCAGCCAGCAGGGTCAGTTTTCCCAGCGAGGCGGCAGGAGGTTGGCCGGCGCTTCGCGCAACGAGGTCTGCTTGCATCAAGGTAGCTGTTTGTAGTAATAAAGTTGGTGGCCGGGCAGCAGTTCCGGGTGCAGGATTTTTATAAGGTCCGCCAGGATCAGCTGCGGGTTCACGGCGCCGGATTCCCAAAAGTCGTTGGCGCCGATGTCGTTCTCCCGTTTGTTGTTGTTGTAGATCGTTCCTTTCAGGAAAGGCCGGAACTGCGCATAACGGTTGTCCGCCGCCGTTATATCGGCTTTCGTATGCAGGGCGCTGGGGTGGAACCAGAAGTCGGCCGTCAGCGCCACGGGCGCCACCGCTTCGAAGCTCAGGGGAATGCTGCCGGTGCCTTTTTTATCGGACCAGTGGTAGCTGCCGCCGGCGTCCAGTAAAAACTTCGTCATGTAGCTGTCGCCGTCCGGCACGTACCAGGTGCCTTTGAAGGGCAGGCCCACGATCGCCGAGGGCTTTTGCGTAGCCCCGGCTGCAAGTGCTTTCAGGCGCTGGTATTCTGTAACGGCGGCTTCAAATTTTTTATTGACCAGGGCTTCCTGGTTGGTCAGGGCGGCCACCAGCTTTACCCATTCCGAACGGCCGAGCGGATCGGTCTCCAGCCATTCCGAGTTGATCATCACCGGCAGGCCGGCATCGATCAGCGTCCGGTAGCGGCTGAAGCGCGAATCGGGGTTGCCGGTGGTCATCACCAGGCCGGGTTGCAGGGAGATCGCCAGCTCGTCGTTCAGCGCCCCTTCCACGCCGGCTTCCACCACCTTGCCCGCGGCCATGTTTTTCCGCACCGTGGGGGAGGAGACGTATTTAAAGTCGGCCAGGCCGATGATGGCGGCGGCGGCATCGGCATATTCCGCCAGGCCGATGTGCATGGAGGAGGTGACGATCATTTTGCGGACAGGGATCTCGATCACCTGCGCGCCGGCAGGCAGGGCGGGAGCCGGAGTGCCCCGTTGCACGAGGTAGTAGAGCAGGGTGTCGCCCCGGTCGGAAAAGCGGTTCAGGATCCGGGCCACCTTGTAGTGGTCGAAGTATTCGAGGGTAAAACCTTTGGCATAGTGCACCGTTGCGCTTTCCGTAAAGGCCGCACCGGTATCGGCGGCAGGGGCGGCCGCCGGCGGCCGGGTAGAAGTGGTGCAGGAAGACAGCAATATGCCCACCCATAAAAGAAGTAGAAAAGCGGTGCGCCGGAAGGCGCTCGTAAGGCCGGGAAGGAAAATGGTTTTCCTGCCGGCAGTGATATACCTGCGTGGATTCATGACAGCTTTTTGCCTTTCTTCCGAAAGCGTTGCGTAAATATGGTTGTTCAGGCAGGTCTTCTGACTTCCTCCGGAATCGGCCTCCTTCCCATCACGCCTAAGGCGGGACAGTGGAGCGGGTGGCGCCGGTTCCTGGTGATGGAGGTTACAGCAGCGGAGACTGTTCCGGAATTGCACCGGATTCCCTATTAAAGCATTGAGGGGTGCTACCTTCGGCCGCAAAGCTACGGATAAATCGGAAGCGACCGGCCTGTTTACCGTTTCAGGTGCTGGTACACAAGCTTCATGTCGATGTGTTCGCGCATCAGGGCGGCCAGCTTGTCGTATTGTTCTTCGCGGAACCGGCGGTAGTCGAACGGGCGGGCAGCAGCATCGGTATACGGCGCCAGCAGGTCGTTGCGAACGGCTTCGTTATCGAGGATGCCGTGCAGGTAGGTGCCCCAGCATTTCGGGTGCAGCCAGGCGCCGTCGGTGCGGCCATCCGGGAAATGCGCTACGGGCTCCAGTCCCGGGGCTTCCGTCAAGCCCATATGGATCTCGTAGCCGGTGCAGGCTTCGTCAAAATTCCGGTAGCGGAAACGTTGCTGCAGCGTGGTCTTTTGCGCGCCCAGCACGGTGCGCACGGGCAGCAGGCCCAGGCCGGCTACTTTGCCCAGGGCGCTTTCCACGCCCAGCGGATCCGCCACCGTTTCGCCCATCATCTGGTAGCCGCCGCAAATGCCGATCACCGTCCTGCCTTCGCGCTGGGCCCGGCAGATGGCCGCCGCCGTGCCGCTGCTTTTCAGCACCGCCAGGTCGGCCAGCGTGTTCTTGCTGCCGGGAAGGATGATGATATCGGACTGGGCGATCTCCGCCGGCAGGTTGGTGTAATACAAGTTGACCCTTGGGTCTTTTTCCAAACAATCGAAATCGGTAAAATTGGACAGGTGGTTCAAAAGAATCACCGCCACGTTCACCCTTCCTTCCACCGGGCTGTTTTGCTTGTGCTTCAGGGCCACGGAATCCTCTTCTTCGATAAAGATGTCGCGGAAGTAGGGCAGCACGCCCAGCACCGGCACCCCGCAGAGGTCTTCGAGCATTTTCCGGCCGTCTTCAAACAGGCGGCTGTCGCCGCGGAACTTGTTGACGATGATGCCTTTGATGCAGCTGCGTTCTTCGGGTGTCAGCAGGGCCATGGTGCCGTACAGGCTGCCGAAGATGCCGCCCCGGTCGATATCGCCGACCAGGTAGGTGGCGGCGCCGGCATGCAGGGCCATGCGCAGGTTGGTGATGTCGCGGGCCTTCAGGTTGATTTCGGATATACTGCCGGCACCCTCCAGCACAATGGGCGCAAAGCGCCCTGCCAGCCGGTCGTAGGCCCGGGTGACGGCGGCAAAAAGGCTATGCCGGTCGTTGGAGGTAAAGTATTCGTAGGCCGACTGGTTGCCCACGGGCTTGCCGTTGACGATGACCTGGGCACTTTGGTCGGTAGTGGGTTTGAGCAGCACGGGGTTCATATCCGTATGGCAGGGTATACCGGCAGCTTCGGCCTGCACGGCCTGTGCTCTTCCGATCTCCAGGCCTTCGGGAGTGGCATAGCTGTTCAGCGACATGTTCTGCGCCTTGAAGGGCGCAGGGGCGTAGCCGTCCTGCAGGAAGATGCGGCAGAACCCGGCGGTAATGACGCTTTTGCCCACGTCGGAACCGGTGCCGACCAGCATCAGGGGGCGGAGGGAAGGGAGCTTATTTTTCATGTCAACAGCCTGTTGAAATTAAGGGCGCAAAGGTAAGGGCGGATGCGGTAACGGTCGCCCGTAAGGGAAAACGATTAAGGCGGTTGCCGGCCGGCAACGCGCTCCAGGGCCCCGGGAATACCGGTGCCCTTCCCTAATTTGCTGATAGTCATGATCCGGTTTTTATGGCCGTAAATAGTAAAAAAAATTTTCATTTTTTTGCCCGGAAAACATGGAAGATTTGAAAAATACTTCTTTTTTTGTATGTAATTTCAATCACCCTCCACCGCTGTTTTATCGATCGTCCATCCTAATGAGGTAAAAACCATTCCGGGGCAAGGCGTGTTCTTTGTCCAACAAGGCCCCGGTGTCAAGTATCCCCGAATACAGCAGTTACCCTCCTGAAACGAACGGAAAGATTTTTTCTGTTCCGATTCCCGTTTCCCTGATAACGTCAACCGGAAGAATTTTTCAGGAATAAAAATAACCACTTCCTTATGCGTAAGGCAGGTAAACATTTATTGTTTGCACTGTACCTGTGGGTGCTGCCCCTGGCCGCTTTGCGGGCCCAGGATTCCCTGCTGCGGGAAACCCTGGAGCGGCAATTAAAGGAAGCCCGCACCTCCCTGCCTGTTCAAAAACCTTTTTTGCTCCCTTCCAGCAGCTACCTGCACTACAACTGGAGCCTGCAGACCAATGCCGGCGGGTGGGGCGAGCGGAAAAATATTTCCCAGCACCTCCTTACCGCCGCCGCAGCACTGCTGCTCGGCCGGTCGCTTCCCCTGCGCCTCACCTATACGGGCAGGGAAACCAACAACCCCGCATTCCGGGATCTGCATGACCTGCGGGTGGAATTCGATGCCCTGGGTTTTGCACATTTGAAAGCGGAACGCATGAAAGCTATCGTGGAGGACTATGCGAAAAAGCTCCGCGACAGCCTGCATGTTCCTCAGTTGCAGTTGCAGCAGGTGGACCGCTATACGGCCTGGCTGCAGGCGCCGGAAGTGGTGAACAAATGGCTGCAGTGCCGCGAGCGCCTGCTGACGGCCGATTACCTCGACTCCCTGCACCGCGATTCCCTGCTGGCCGAAGCCCGGGCCTTCCTGGGTGTTTACGACAGCCTGCGCCTGCGGCGCGACTCCCTGCAGGGAATATATGATTCGCTCCGCCACCGGCTGCAGGCCGCGGAAAAAATCCTGCGGCAGGGGCAGCAGGGGCTAAGGAACCCGCTGACCGCTGTGCAGGCCGCCGCGGTAAAGACCTTTGCCCTGGGCCGGAGCACCCCTGCCTTTTCGGCCCTGACGCTGGAAAACATGTCGGTCAACGGACTTACTATCGAATACAACCGGGGAAATTTCTACAGCGCCCTGGCGGCCGGGTCGGTGCGGTACCGGCTGGGCTCCTTCGGGCGGAAAGACGAACCGGAGGCCCCGCAATGGATCGGCGCCGCCCGCCTGGGCTACGGCCGCAAGGAAGGCCACCACCTGATCGCCACCGCCTACACCGGCAAAAAGGCCCTTTTTTCGGGAACGGCAGGCGGGGAATCGGTCCGGGTAAGCGGCCTGAGCCTGGCCGGCCGGTATGCGGGAAAGCATATTACCCTGGGCGCCGAAGCGGCGCAATCCCTGGCGCCTCCTGCCGTTCTTGAGCCGGGCACCGTCAAAAAGCCCCTCTTCCGCCTGAAAGACCGCAACAGCCAGGCGTACGACCTGCAGGTACGGGCGGCCTTTCCCAAAGGGGGCACCCGGCTGGAAGGGCGGTACCAGTACACCGGCATCCGCTTCCAGAATTTTACCGGCTACAAGGCGCCCTCCACCCTCGCCCGCTGGAGTGCCCGGGCAGGGCAGTGCCTGTGGAAGCGCCGGCTGCACCTGGAGGCGGCGCTGGAGCAAAACAATTTTGACAATCCCTACCTGTTGCAGCGCTACCGGGCCGGCACGGTTTTCAAAAGCTTCAGCGCCCGCTTTTGCCCCCCTTCGTGGCCTTCGGTAACCGTGGGATTCGTGCCTTCTTCCCAATACACGCTTGTCGGCGACGAACTGTTCCAGACCTGGTACCAGGCACTGCAGGCCGGCCTCCAGCACCAGTACGCGGTAGGGGAGGCAAAGGGTTCTTCCTCCCTGCTGTTCCACCGGTTTTATTCGGATAGCCGGGACAGTGGGTTTGTGTTCTACGAGGCGCGGTCCTTCTACCTGGGACAGGTATTCCTGTTTCCCGCCTACACGGCTTCGGTGTCGGCGGCGCACACCGCTTCCGGCAGCAACCGGCAGGAGGTGCTCCAGCTGGGCCTGGAGGGGAAGGCGGGTAAAGGGGTCACCTGCGGGGGCGGCATCAAGCTGGTGAGCGCCGAAGGGGTGAAGGTAGGCTTCCATGCCTCCCTGGGCCTGGCCCTGCACCGGCTGGGCGACCTGTCGGCACGCCTGGACCGCGACTTCCTGCCGGCGCCGAAGCAGCAGCTGGTGGCCAATGAGCTGTATACGATCGGGTTTACCCGTTACTTTAAATAGGTAGTCATGAAAAGACTCTTGCTCCTGTTCTTCCTGTGGCGCTGCCTGCCGGCGCCGGCGCAGTTGATGATCCTGCCGCAGTTGCCGCCTTCCGGCCCCGTTCAGAAGGGGCAGCTCTGGTCGTTGGTCCTGACCAATACAGCTGCCACGGCCCTGGACCTGCACCTGGAGCTGTCGGTCAGTGACGCCGCTTCGGGGCAGGAAGTGCTGGCCGCCACCACGCGTCCCCTGGTGCTGGCCACCGGAACCACGCAGCTCCACGGGGGTATGGTGGCCCCGGTGCTGTATGCCGGTGCCCCGCACCTGGCCGGAGGTCCGGAGAGCACCCTGCTGCCGGCCGGACGTTACCGCCTGTGCTACCGGTTTTACGTGCAGCAGTCGCACGGTGCGGTGCTGCAGGAATGCCGCGAGCTGCTGGTAGAACCCCTTTCACCGCCCCTGCTGGTCACGCCGCTAGAGGGGCAGGTGGTGGAGGGCGGCCAACCCCAGTTCAGCTGGCTGCCGCCGGCTCCCCTGGACCTGTTTGTCCGCCTGACCTACGACCTGCGGCTGGTGGAGGTGTTGCCGGAGCAGCCCCTGACCGAGGCGGTGCAGTACAATGTGCCCCTGCTGCTTCGCCAGGGCCTTTTCGGGACGGTGCTGCCGTACCCGCCCTCCGCCCGTACGCTGCAGCCGGGAAAGACCTACGCCTGGTACGTATGGGCCTGTAATGCCGGCGTGCCGGTCTCGGCCAGCGCCATCTGGACCTTCCGGCTGCCGGAAGCGCAGCGGGTAGATAGTCTTTCTGTGCCCGAAGCTGTATTTGTACGGCTGAAAAAGGAAGGCGAAGCGGGCGTGCCGGTGATCTTCAGCGGGGAGTTGCGCTTCGGCTACGAAAACGAGGCCGGCGACACGGCCTGGAACCTGGCGGTGTACGACCTGTCGCTACCTGGCCGCGAAAGGGTGCCGCTGCCTGCCGACAGCCTGCCGCTGGTAGCGGGTCCGAACCGGGTGCGCTACCCGGTCGCCCACCTGCCGGCCTTCGTGCACCGGCACCAGTACCTGCTGGAGGTAGTGAACTCCCGCAACGAAGCCTGGCGCCTGCGCTTCGAATACCACCGGCCGGAAGGCAAGGCGCAGTAGGCAATAGGCAATAGGCAATTGGGCATTGGTTGATTGGGAATTTGGAATTAGGTGCTTCGGGAAGGTTGTTCGCCAATGCCGGGCAACTACAAACCACAAACTACAAACCACGAACGTAAAACCTCTCTTCCACTTATGATCGTTCTGTTAGCTACCCGGTACCGGAAGGCGTCGGCCTTTGGCAGTTTGCTGTTGTTGTTTCTGGAATTGCTGTTACCGTTGGCTGCGTCGGCGGCCCCGGTGATGCGTAATGTATGTTATTTGCCCGGAAAATTGCCGGCGGGCATGCGGTTGGCTGATCCCGGCGTGGTAGCAGGCAAGCCTGCAGCAGCAAAGGTGGCGCTTCCGGCTGCGGAAAATCCGGGGCAACGGCAAAAGGCTGGGTTCCGAAAAGAGCGCAGGTATACCGGCGGGCCCGGGCAGCCGGAAATGTCCGCCTTTAAAAGCGTCAATGCCACGGACCTGGTGGACCTGTTCAGCGGTGACTTTTCGTACAGCATTCCCTTGATGGACGTGGGTGGCTACCCGGTGAACCTGCACTACAGCAGCGATATTTCCATGGATGCCGAGGCCAGCTGGGTGGGCCTGGGCTGGAACATCAATCCCGGCACCATCAGCCGCAGCATGCGGGGGCTGCCCGACGATTTCAACGGCAACGACAGCATCACCAAGGAGCAAAGCATGGCGGTCAATAAAACCGTGGGCGTCAGCGTGGGGGGCAACCTGGAGGTGCTGGGCACCCCGGTGGGACTGACCGCGAAGGGGGGCATCTTTCACAACAACTACAACGGCTGGGGCCAGGAATCCAGCGTCAACGTTTCCCTGAACGGCGGCAGCAAATCGTACGGTCCCCTGACCGGCTCGCTTGCGGTGAGCCACAACTCGCAGACCGGCATCGATATCAACCCCTCCATAGGCGTGCGCTTCGATCGCGAGGGGAAGGAGTGGAACGGCAGGGGCACCCTGGGCCTGAGCACCGGTTACAACAGCCGGGCGGGCATTTCGGCGCTGCAGTTGAATACCGAGGTCCGCACCACCAAAAGATGGCACCTGGAAAAAGGCGATAGGGAAGCGGGCGGCACTTCCTTTCCCCATACCGCGGCTATCTCATTTGCCGTGCCTTCGTACACCCCTTCCATCACCCTGCCTGTTACGGCTTCGCAATTTTCCTTCAGCACCAAGTTGGGCGTGGAAAAAGCCGGTTCCTTCACCAACCTGATGGTAGAAGGGTATGTGTCAAAGCAGGAAATAAAAGAAGAGGACCGTGTACGGAAGCAGCCGGCCGTAGGCTACCTTTATTACCCCCAGGCCAACGGCCGGCCCGACGCCCTGCTCGACTTCAACCGCGAAAAGGAGCTTTCCTTCAATGTGCAGACCACTCCACACATTGCGCTGCCGCAATACACCTACGATGCTTATTCCATATCCGGGGAGGGGACCGGCGGCATGTTCCGGCCCTACCGTGGTGATATCGGCGCCATGCGCGACCACCGGGTGACGTCCAAAAGCAACAACAACCGGCTGTCGCTGGACCTGGGCCCGGTGCCCCTGATCTTCCATGGCGGCGTGGATTACCTGAACACCCAGGCCTATACCCGGAATGGCGCCTGGGAAAGCGCCAACGACCTGAAGGCTTATTTGCCTTTCACCCACAGCGACACCACCTACCAGTCCGTTTACTTCCGCAACCCCGGCGAAAAAGGGGGCGGCAACGGCAGTTTTCAGCACCTGCTGGGCGATGACGACCTGGTACGGGTAAAGCTCTCGGGTTCGGGGGCCGCCGTTGGCGCGGCCGCCTCCCTGGTGGCGTACAAAAACGGGCGGCCGTCGGCCGAGCTGCCGGTGACCCGCAGCCTGGTCAAACCCGAGCGGGACAAGCGCCTGCAGGTGATCAGCTACAAAACGGCCGAAGAGGCCGCACAATATGGGCTGGACAAAGACCTGCTTTCCTGGAACGAAAATGCCCTGCCCACGAGCGAATGCGCCGGGCAGACCACGGTGCTGAAACGGGTGGACGAAACTTTACGCAAAAAGCACCACCTGTCCGAGATCTCCGTGCTCAATGGCGATGGCCGGCGCTACGTCTACGGGCTGCCGGCCTACAACATCGAACAGCAGGATGTGACCTTTTCCGTAGCACCCGAAGCGCAGGAAGAAAACCGCCGGAAAGGACTGGTGACTTACAGCAAGGGCGAGGACAACGATCCCAATCGCAACCGGAAGGGCAAGGACCATTTCTTTACCCGCGAGACCACTCCCGGTTACGCCCACTCTTTTTTGCTGACCGCTATTCTTTCCCCCGATTACGTGGACGTCACCGGCAACGGCATCACCGAGGACGATGCGGGCAATGCCGTGAAATTCAACTATACCCGCATTTATGGCAGCGAAGCTGCTTTTGCCTGGCGCACGCCCTTTCAGGATAGCATGGCCAACTACAACGAAGGCCTGAAAACCTATAGCCGCGACGATAAAGGCACCTACCTGTTCGGGAGGAAAGAGGTGTGGTACCTGCATTCGGTGGAATCCAAGACCATGGTCGCCCTGTTCAAGGTTTCCGCCGATCGTCGCGACGCTTTTTCCGTAAAAGATCCGAACGGAGGCTTGAATCTTTTGCAGCCGCTGCGGAAGCTGACCCAGATCGTTTTATATGCCAAATCCGACCTGGTCAAAAACGGCGAACGGGCACGGCCGGTGAAAACGGTGCATTTCTCTTATAATTACGACCTGTGCAAAGGGGCGGCCGGCAACCCGGAGGAAGGCAAGCTGACGCTCGAATCGGTCTGGTTTTCCTACAACGGCAACGAGAAGGGCCGCCGCAATCCCTATGTGTTCCGCTACCATCCTGGCGCCGGCGGCAGGCCGCTGCCCGCTTACAACCCTGCCTATCATCCAAAACAATACGACCGCTGGGGCAACTTTAAGGATGAGGCGGCCAATCCCGGTCGCCTGGCCAACAGTGATTATCCCTATGCCGTCCAGGACAGCGCCGCCGCCGCAAGGGGCGCTGCCGCCTGGACCCTGTCCGATATCCAATTACCCGGCAGCGGCCGCCTCCACCTGACCTACGAGGCCGATGATTACGCCTATGTACAGGACCGCCGGGCGGCGCAGTTCTTTCCGCTGGCGGCGGTTTCCGCCAGCCCGGAAAACCCCAACGGCAACCGCCTGTATAAAGACTTTTCTGCGGATTGTTATTATGTGTTTGTGCGGTCCGTGGTGCCCCTGCAAAGCAGGGCCGACCTGCAGGCCCGCTACCTGCAGGGAATGGAAAGCCTGTTTTGCAAGCTGGCGGTGAAGATGCCGTCCGACAAATGGGGCAGCGGCTACGAGCTGGTGCCGGTCTATGCCACTGCGGAAAATTACGGGCTGGTTACCGGCGACGACCGCCTGTTCTGGATCCGTTTAAAACCGGTAGAGGGGCAAAGCCCCCTGGCCCGTGCCGCGCTCCAGTTTCTCCGGCTGAACCTTCCCTCCAAGGCATATCCGGGCTCCGAGCTGGGCGATGACCTGGACCTGGGGGATGCCGTCAAAATGCTGGCTTCCCGGTTCAACGAGGTCCGGAACCTACTGGCAGGCTTTGATAAAGCCAGCCGGCAGAAAGGCTGGTGCGCGGAGATCGACCTGGAGCGCTCTTTTATTCGCCTGGCCAGCCCCTCCCTCAAAAAATATGGCGGCGGTCTCCGGGTGAAGCGGGTGGAGCTTTGGGACAACTGGAACAAAATGACCGGTATGAAAGAAGCCTCTTACGGTCAGGAGTATACGTATACTACCCTGGAAGAACTGGGAGGACAGAAGGTGGAGATCAGCAGCGGCGTGGCTTCCTGGGAGCCTATGATCGGCGGGGAGGAAAATCCGTTTAAAAACCCGATCCCCTATGCCGAAAAGCTGGCGCCCCTGGCGCCGGCCAGCTACCTGTTCAGCGAAGAGCCTTTAGGCGAAACCTTTTTCCCGGCGCCCATGGTCGGGTATGCCAGGGTGCGGGTGCGCACCATTCACCAGAAAGCCAAATCGGCCAACGGCTGGCAGGAGGCCGAATTTTATACGGCCCGGGATTTTCCCACCCTTGCCGAGCACAGCCTGCTGGACGACGCGTCGAAAAAGCGCTACCAACCGAAGCTGCGCAATTTTTTGAAGATCAATGCCACCCACCAGGTTTCCCTCAGCCAGGGCTTCCGCATCGAGCTGAACGACATGCACGGCCGGATGAAGGCCCAGGCCGGCTATGCCGAGAGTGACCCCGTGCATCCCGTGAACTCCGTCACTTATTACTACCGCACCGAGGACGACAAAGCTTATAGAAAGCGGTTAAGCAACACCGCCTGGGTAGCGGATTCGGTGAGTGGCCGCATTAATACCGCCGGGCAGATCGGCAAGGACATCGAGCTGATGGTGGACATGCGCGAGCAGGTGTCGCGCACCATTGCGGAAAACCGGTCGGTGAACCTGGATATCCTTCCCGGTATCGGCATTATCCCTTTCATCCCCATTCCCACGCTGTTTCCGATGCCCCAGCGGGAGGAGACGCGGTTCCGTTCCGTAGCCACCGTGAAGATCGTGCAGCGGCAGGGTATCCTGGACAGCATTGTAGCCCTAAATAAAGGCAGCGTGGTGCACACCAAAAATCTTTTATACGACGGGCAGACCGGCGAGGTGGTGCTGGCGCGTACGGCCAACGAGTTCAACGACCCCGTTTATACCTTCAGCTACCCGGCGCACTGGGCCTACAGCGGCATGGGGCCGGCCTATAAGAATACGGATGCCGTGTTCCGCAACCTGGGCCTCATCCGCGGAAAACTATTTTTTGGCGATGACACCCACCGGCCCTTCCCGGTGGAGCGGTACTTTGAAGGCGGCGAAGAGGTGTTCCTGGAGATGGGCGACCAGGCGGCCGGTGCCGTTCCGGCCTGCCTGGGCATGAACGAGCCGACGCAGGTGACCCGAACGAAGATTAAGGCCTGGGTGCTGGATGCGGCCAGGGGCCGGGAGCAGCATACGGGATTATTTTTCATCGATGCGGAAGGCCGTCCACTGACCGGGCGGGTGTATGGCCTGCGCATCCTCCGTTCGGGCCGCCGCAACCTGCTCGCCGACCGGGTGGGCAGCATTGAAACCCTGGCCAATCCCATCCGGCAGGAGGAAGGTGGCGCCCTGCGCCTGGTATTCGACAGCGCCTCCAAAGTGGTGCAGGCTTCGGCAGTGACCTACAAGGATTTCTGGAGCGTGGAAAATAGCAGGTTTTTAAAGGATACGGTGGTCCAGGTGTATAAGGAAAAAGAACCGGTAATATTAAATCCCAGGGTCAGCATCGTTAAGCTGGATAAAAATGGAAACGGTGAAATTAAGGATACTGCTTATCAGGAAGACGCCGACTTAATCGCTGCCAGCTTCGAATACCTGAAATGGAGAAAATGTGACCGCTCCAAGAGCGTGTTTTCAAAGAGCATCCTGGCATTTGACCTGAATATTATTCCCTCCAATGGCATCATTACCAACGCAACCCTGTCTTTTGCTCCAAGAGTTCCAAAAAATTTATGGCATCAGAAGAGTACCGGATACGATGAATGGGTTAAGGCTTGTCCAAAAGAATACGGTGTTAACTGGAATGCAGAAAAAGTGTATTATTCCGGCCAGCCTGAAGCGGAAATAAAAAGAATTGAAGCGGATTGGAATCGTTCAACTCCCTATGATGAATATAAAACCACCTCCCAGAACCAGTTAATAATTGATAGGGATAAACACGTCGACCTGAATTGTACGGAACTTATCCGGGACCTGCATAGGTTGCCCTTGCAGGGTTCGTTGGGTAATCCCCGTTATGGATTAATGTTTGAGCTAAAAAAGAAATGGGCGACCAATGATAAAAACAATGAATTGAACTACCTGTCCTTTTGTGCCAAGCAGGAAAGCAATATCAATAAGGATCTTTGCTCCCAGGCTTCCAGGGGAACTGCGGGAATAAACTGCGATTGCTTCCTGCCCCAATTGGTCATCCATTATAAAACACTTACCGATTCCGTTTATACCGTTTGCCGGGACTACATCAATGACTCTTCCGTTAATCCTTACCGGTGGGGCATCCTGGGCAACTGGCGGCCGGATAAAGGTTATTCTTTTTATGGTGACCGGGTAGAAGGGGACGCCTCTGTCACCAGTACGGATATACGCAGGGAAGGATTGCTGAAAAACTTTTCCCCGCACTGGAAGTTCGCCCCCGTAGCGCTGCAGGCGACCATCGATACTGCGCAGTGGGTCTGGAATAGCTCGGCCTCCGCTTTCAACCGGAAGGGCCTCGAAACCGAAAACTTCGATCCCCTGGGTCGTTACAATTCCGGTCTGTACGGCTACAACGCCACGTTGCCGGTGGCCGTGGCCAGTAACAGCCGCTACCGTGAGTTGCTGTACGATGGGTTTGAGGACTACGACTACCATACTAAAACCTGCACCACCTGTCCCTCGCCCCGCGATTTTGATTTTACGCTTCGTGAAGAAGGCGCTATTGATCTCCCGGTTTATTACCGGCGGACCGGCAGTGCTTCTGTTCCTGCTCCGGGTGTGCATGCCACGACGGCCCAAAGCCATACCGGGCGGTACAGCCTTAAAGTAGAAGCGGGAGCTGAAGCTAAAATTACCGTTCCGGTAGTAGAGGAAGGAGAGGACGCCCGGGTGCCCGCCCTTTCCATCCGGGTGGACTCCACCCCGGTGACGACCACCATGGTGGTGGGCAGGGGCGAGGGCCTGATGGCAACCTATACCGGTTATCCGGAAGATAGTTGTTCGGGGCGGCTTATGGGGCGCAAAAAAATGACCCAAACCTTGGTACAGAAGAGCGCCATCCATTTCCAATGGGATTCTATCCTGCCCGCGCCGGGCATGTGTAACCGAAACTTTGATGTGGTGTGGAAAGGAAAGCTGCAGGCACCCGGGACCGGCACCTACCGAATTTTTACCCAATCCTTTGGCGAAATGTCGATGGAGATAAAAGCTGAAAGAAACATTATCCGACCTGGTTTGAATGGGACATATCAATTGGAGGCCGGAGCATTGTACGGCATAGAGCTGAAGTTTTCCCCTTACCCGACAACGGGGGGCTATGCACAGCTATGGTGGTCCGGGCCCGATTCCATTCCCCGCATTATTCCCAAAGAATTTCTCTACACCGATAATGCGGATACATCAGGCTCCGTGGTTGACGGGGTAAACTATTATTGCATTGGCCTCAACAATCCCAAACCCGAACGCATCTTCCGGCCCCGGTTCTCGCCCCTTCAAAACAGCCGGATGGTGGTCAGCGCCTGGGTACGCCTGGACGGTGAGGACTGCGCCACGGCACCTGCTCCGGAGCATGTGATAACGGCCCTGCTGGCTACTCCGGGTGGTCCGCTTACGGTGGCCCTGCAGCAGACAGGGGTGCGCATCGAAGGCTGGCAGCGCTATGAGGCCCAGTTGGTAATACCTGCCGGCGCTACCACCTTCTCCCTCAGCATCCGGGGCACGGACCGGGCTGTGTACGTGGACGACATCCGCGTGCAGCCCTACCACAGCAGCCTGAAAACCTTTGTGTACCACCCCGAAAACCTGCGGCTGCTGGCCGAAGGGGACGAGAATAATTACGCTTCCTTTTACGAGTACGACGATGACGGCACGCTGATCCGCGTGAAGAAGGAAACCGAAAGAGGGATTATGACGATCCGGGAAAGCCGCAGCGCCCTTACCCAGGAATAAATCCGTACGCCCCCTCTGAACACAGAATTGTTCATCCTTTCAATACCAGGTTACATGAAACAAACAGTATTCCTCCTGCTGCAACTGTGTTGCTCCTTCTGTCTATGCTCTGCCCAACGGGTAGAAACCGGTAAAGAATTGCAACAATTGCTAAAGATCTGCCAGGCGTACCGGCAGGTGATCCAGTTGAGCTTCGAAGTAGAATTTACCTATGCCGACAGCGCCCGGCCGGAGGAGGTGCTGGAGCGCCTGCGTGGCTTGTCGAAGATCAGCAACGGCCGGTACTGGGGCATGATCGACAGCGTGGAGCTGGTGGAGGGTCTCGACTACAGCCTGGGCATTTTTTACCAGGATAGCCTGATTACCGTCGCCAACAAGCCGCCCCAAACCAATGTGCTCCAGCTGCCGCTCCTCGATACGGTGTTCCTGGCGGCCAACGTAGACAGCATGCGGATCACCGGCCGGCAAAAGGAGGAAAGAGTGCTGACGATCTTTTTTAAAAATACGTCCCTGTACAGCCGCTATTGCCTTTATTACAATGCCCAAAGCTTCCTGGTCAGCCGGATGGAGTATTTTACCCGGGCCCTCCACCAGGACGATCCGGCCGGCGGCGCCCAGCTGATCACCGTGCGGCTGTCGCATTATTCTTTCGACCCGGTGCCCGGAGAGTTGTTCCGGGAGGACCGGGTGCTGTCCCGCACCGGGGGCGCCTTTTCCACCACCCCTGCCTTTGCCGCCTTTAAAATCATCGACAATACCGCAAAATAATCCCGGTTATGGCTTCCTATTGGAATTTCAGGCCTGCGGCGCTGGCCGCTCTTTTCCTGGGTTGGACCTTCCAGGCCTTTGCCCAGAACAGGATCACCTACACGGCCGTGCTGCACGACTCCCTGGCCGAAGGAAAATCACTTCCGGTGCAGGATACCCTGTTTTATAGCACCGCCCGGAAATCCGTCCCGCTGCGTGCCAACAAGGTGGAAAACCTCGTTTGCCTGCGGTTCCGGGAATTCAGCCGCCGGGTATTTCCCGATTCGTTCCGAGTGCGCCTGATGCTAAGGGTGATCTATACCGACCGTAACCAGCGCACCGATTCGCTCGATAATATCCGCCTGGAACTGGAATACGGCAAACAGGGAGCCTATAAAGGACTGGATATCTTTCCCTTCCGCGATGCCCATTCCCTGCAGGTCCGGGTAGTGAAGCTCACCGCCGAAGGGGCGCCCCTGGCCGCCATAGCGCCCCTGCTGGAACTGGAGAACCGGATGGTGGTGGACCGGCAGTATGAACTGAACTGCACGGCCGACGCTATCCGCAGCCTGTCGGCCGACGGGGCTTCCGTGGCCGAAACCGGAGAACTGAAAGTGTACTGGACGCCCAGCGCGGCGGCCCAGGCCTATGACCTGGAGTGGACGTTTTTGGAAAAATCCGTGCTGGCAAGCGGCCGGTATGCCACCGATGGCAAGCTCAACCCTGCCCTTGTCTTTCAAAGCGGGTCCAGCCGGGTAACGGTCCGGGGTTCCTCTTACCTTATTCCACTGCTGTACGATGGCGAAGGCGAGCTGTTTTGCCGGGTGCGGGCCGTGCAAACCGGTCCCGGTGGCGAGCTGCTCACCACCGGCTGGAGTTCGGAGCACCCTTCCGGGCTGGTCCGGTACCGGTTTAGCGGCCACGAAAAGGGGCTTAACTGGCAGGCGACCACCACCTTTGCAGAGGACGGCAAGCGGAAATCCGTAGTGCAGTATTTCGACGGCAGCCTGCGGGCCCGCCAGGTGGTGACCCGCGACAATATGGCCGGCACCACCGTGGTGGCGGAAACTTTTTACGACAAGCAGGGCCGGCCGGTGATCCAGGTGATGCCGGCCCCCACGCTGAACAAGCTGCTCCAATTTACCCCAGGCCTCAATGCAGCCCATCCCAACAGCCGCGAATACGATAAAGGCCTCTACGATACGCTGACCAGCATGTCGGATTACTGCGCCTCGGGGGCGGATTCCATGACCGCAGCCAGCGGGGCAGCGCTGTATTACTCGCCCTGGAACCCGCTGAAGGAACAGGGCATCCACCGGTTTATTCCCGATGCCCGGGGTTACGTTTTTTCCGAAACGAGGTACACCGCCGATGCCACGGGCCGCATTGCCCGGCAGGGTGGGGTGGGCAAGGAGCTGCGGATCGGCAGCGGCCACGAAACCAAATATTATTATTCGATACCCGAACAGGCCGACCTCGACGCCCTCTTCGGTACCGAGGCCGGCGATGCCACCCATTACGGCAAAACCGTGGTCCGGGATGCCAACGGCCAGTACAGCGTTTCCTATACCGACCTGCAGGGACGCACCATCGCCACCGCCCTGGCCGGGGCGCCGCCCGCTTCGATGGCCCGCCTGGACAGTTTTCGTGATTCGGTACAGACCGACTACCTGCTGCCCGGCGCGGCCAACCTGCTCGACGGTACCAGCCTGAACGCCACTAAAAGCATTACCCTAACGCGGGGAGGAGCCCATGTCTTTCGCTACCGCGCAGGTAAGGAGCGCTTGTCCCTGGAAGACTGCCGCCGTCAAAATGTATGTTTTGATTGCCTGTACGATCTGACGATCACGGTTACCGACGACTGCAACAACAGCCTGCTGGGCGGGCAACCGGTGGTGATCTCCAAAAGAAATTTTCCCGCCTTCCGGGTGGATACCTCCTGTGGCCTGGCGGTTCCCATGGATACCAGCTTTCGCCTGACGCTTCCCGAAGGAAGCTATACTATTAGCCGGGTGTTGTCCATCAGCAAGCAAGGTATGGATTACCTGCGCGACAGCATTTACCTGCCCCGGTTCACCTGTTTGTCCTACGAAGACTTTTTGGAAGAGGAACTGGCAGAAGTGAAAAAGAGGATGAAGGACTGCAATGTACAGGAGCCCGACCTGTCCACTCATAAAGCCTACCGCCAGCAAATGCTGTACGACCTGCTGCCCGTTGTGGGCCAGTATGCCGATACCGCTGCGGGCCGGGGCTGTTTCTCCATTTTCGATCCTACGGGCGCCGGGTATCGCTACCAGCAGCCCGGACTGGCCTACCGCGACGAAGCGGGCCAGCCCGACCAGGTCACCGGCAGCAACGGACAGTCCGTTTCGCCCCAGGCCCTTTCCCCGGAAGACTTTATCCTGCACTTCAGGGAAAGCTGGCTGGAAGCCCTGTTGCCCCTGCACCCCGAATTTCCCCTGTTGCAGCAGTACGAACGGTTAGCCGAAAGCCTGACCTGGGACGAGGAATTTGAGGGGACCGCCACCTTTGCCGAAGCCCTGGCCAAAGGTTTTCTCAATCCCACCGGCAATACGGATCAGTTGCTTGTTTCCCGTTTCCCTGCTACGAATACCGACCCCTTGTTTGGTTATATATTTGGCGGTTCTGCCCGTGCCTCCCTGGAAGATTCCCTCTTTCGTTTACAGGTTACCGGTGACCCGGAAGTACCCGTGATTTCTGCTTGGGGCCTGGCAACCGTCCTGGCAAAATGCCCCGACGTCCAGGATAAAGCCTGTACCATCCAATGGAGCGCCGTTGGAAAGGTGTTCGACACTTCCGGGCTGTGTGTGGGTGAGCTGGACCGTGCCTGGCTGCTCTTCCGGCGGATCTATAGCGAGAAAAAGCGGGAATGGATTGACCGCTTTATCCGGCGGATGTCCGGCATGGATCCGTTAACGCCCCTCTGCAACCCGGTTTTTGCCAGCCGTGAACAAGGACTGGCTGCCGCAGGCTACCATCTTTGGGACAAGCCGGATACGGCTTCCGTGAATAACCGGAGCCGGCAAGTCTATTCGGAGAACTGTCATGCCTATACGCAAATGTGGTGGCAGCAGCTGGAGCCCTGCGGCTATACGAAGGAGCAGTCCGCTTTGGTCACCGCTTACCTGGAGGAGGTGTGCCGGCAGGGTGCCGACGACCGCCATCCATATGGGGCCAGCAGCGTAGCTCCCGGCAGTATGTACCGTTTCCGGAGTTTCGAAGATGTAATCAAGTTTGTAAACGATTCCCTGGGCCGGGCGACCGACATTCATTGCAATGCGTACCTGATCGACAAACCGCTTCCCTACGGAGAACAAATGTTTCCCATTGAGGAAAAATTATATAGCCGGCCCGACGATTGCGTCTGCCGGAAGATCGATTCCCTGTACAGCAGATACCTTTCGGTGGCCTCTGCATACACAGGTTTCAGCGGCTATGTACTTAGAAAGCTGGGTGCTGCCATCAGCGAGGGGGCACTGGACAGCCTGCGCCGGCTGTGCAGCGGCGACATCAGTTGTAAATTTATCCCGACGCCACTTACCCTTCCACCCGCCCTTGCCTGCGGGGTAAAAAATGCCTGTATCGACTGCCGCCAGTGGACCGAAGCAAAGACCCTGTTCCGCCAGCAGTTCCCCGGTGCCGAACCCACCTATGAGGAGCCCGATACGCTCCAGCAGCGGAACAACCGTGTGTTTGCCAACTTTCTCAACCAGCGTTTCGGCTTTACAAAAACCCCTGCAGATTACCTGGATTTCGAGCGTCGTTGCCAGGAAGGTGGAACCGAAATTCCGGGAGAAGGAAATGAAACCCTGGAACAATTGCTGAAGGATTTTAGGGAATGGTACGCAGGCCAGCAGTACCAGGGCTATAGGATTACCGCTGGAGCCCATGCGTTAGTAGAGGGTGCGAATGCCGTAGTCCGCTTACTAAATAATAATCCGCTTCCGTTGGGTTATGCAAAGGCCGTGGCATCAGGGGATTTTACGGCTAAGTTGCGCAGCGTCATTTCCAAACGAAGTGGTAAGTTTCATGCAATCGTGCCGTTACCGCTTGATTACACGCTGACAAATCACACCAAGGATAAACCTCCGCTAAATAATTTATGGAGTAATACAGTTTCCGATACTGATTTTATTGCCGGGCCGGTTACGGCTGATCAATTGAATGCCAAATATTTTGCAACGGTAATTTTCAATGATGGTAACCTGTTTGGGCAAATTTGGAACGGGCAAAATTCGGGATCTTACTCCGTAATAGGGGTAAGCCCCCCGCTTAAAAAGTATTTGCCTGAAAAAGTCGGCAAAGCCAGTAACAACGTATACTACTTTGTGTTTTTTCGTCTTCCCTCTGGTTTGAAATCAGTAGCAACTTATGACAGTCTCTATAATTATTTCATAGTGAATATAGACACGGCAAGGAAAAGATTATCTCCCTATACTATTGATAACCGCCATGTTAAATCAATTCGCGACCTGCGCTTTGACCCGGAATTTGTCGATGCATCAGATAGATATTTTAAAAGCTCTTCCAAAGGTCTGAAAGTTACCCTGGATCTTAGGGACGGAACAACAACCGATGCGTATATGGGGGGCTATTATTATTGGGCACCCTACGTAATATTTAAAGAACAAGTTGATTCTTCCTCCGGTCCCGCTGATTGTCAAAAGTCCTTTGTTTCCTACTTCAATCAACGACAGGGGACTCAATATTCTGCCCAGCAGGTGGATTCTGTATTTGGAGTTTATTATCGCCTGCCCTTTAATCCTTGTTCCGATACGCTTGTACCGCTGCCCATTTCGGCAGTAACCCTTTGTGGTAAGAACGATGCCTTGGAGGAAGCGGTGCCGGACCTCACCGGGCCTTGTTCCGATTCCACTTCCATTGCCATCTTAAAGGCTACCGAACGCTACCGCCGGTACCGCGATTCGCTGATCGCCGGCTTTAATGAGGCCTATACCCAAAAGTGCCTGCAGGGCATTGCCTATGAAAGCTTTACCCTTACCCATCCCGTCAGCGAATATCATTACACCCTGTACTATTACGACCGGGCGGGCAACTTGGTAAAAACTGTTCCCCCTGAAGGAGCACATCCCAACCGCAATCCGCAATGGCTGGAGCAGGTACGCCAAAGGCGGGCTGCGGGGGAACGGCAGGTTCCGGAGCATTCCCTTGCCACCGTGTACCGTCATAACAGTCTCGGAGCCGTAGTCAGCCAAAGTACTCCCGATGCCGGTATCAGCCGTTTCTGGTACGACAGGTTAGGTCGCCTGGCAGTCAGTCAGAATGCAAAGCAAAAAGCGGGCGAGGCCTGGAGCTATACCTTGTACGACGGCTTAGGCAGGATAACAGAAGTAGGAGAGAAGCTTCAACCCACGGCCCTGTCGTCTGCCATCAGCCGCAACCCGGAGCAATTACAACAGTGGCTTTCCTATACCTATTCCCTGGACGCCGACCGGAAAGGGCTGGCCCGCCAGGTGGTGCGGACCGTGTACGACGAAGCCGACGAGGCTTTAGCCATGCCCCTGCCCATTCCGGTGCACCAAAAGAGCTATACGCTTCGGGGCCGGGTAAGCTATGTGCGGTTTTATGAAAACCTGGCTGTCAACAGCAGCGGTAAAATCCTCTACAACGAGTTTGACAACAGCGCCACCTATAGCTACGACATCCACGGTAATGTTGATACGCTGCTACATCATTACCGCACCGGTTTAATGGCGCAGCATGGCCTGAACCGCTTCAAGGTAGTGGCGTACAAATATGACCTCATCTCCGGCAAAGTTTCCGAAGTGCACTTCCAGCCGGGTGAAAGAGACCAGCTTTATCATCGCTACGATTATGATGCCGACAACCGGCTAACCGATGTGTATACCACCGATCATAAGGAGTTGCTGGGGCAGGCTGGCCTGGAAGATCATGATGCCCATTACCAGTACTACAAGCACGGGCCGCTGGCCAGGGCGGTGTTGGGCGGGCGGCAGGTCCAGGGAATGGACTATGCCTATACGCTGCAGGGATGGTTGAAAGGCGTGAACAGTACGGCTCTGGATCCGATGCACGATATGGGGGCCGACGGCACCTTTACAGCCCGGGATGCGTTTGGCTTTTCCCTGAATTATTACACAGGTGATTTTGCGCCTATCCAGGCAAAAGCGGCGCCCTTTCCCGGCCATTCGGCCTTTCTTCCAACAGGGGAGTACCGGCCTTTATATAATGGCAACATCAGCAGCATGGCGGTAAACATCGCTCCTTTAAAGCAACCCCAGCTCTACAACTATCGCTTTGACCAACTGAACCGGTTAGTGGCCATGGATGCTTACCGGGGCCTTGATGAGGTAGGTAATTCATGGAAGGCCCTCACGCTAACCCAGGACCACCAGGAACGGATCCGGTATGACGCCAACGGCAACATCCTGTCCTACTTCCGGAATGGCAGTGCTTCCGGAGCCCAACCCCTGGCGATGGACAACCTGAAATATGGGTATAACCGCAATGCCTCCGGACAACTGGTGAACAACCGCCTGCGTCATGTGAAAGATGGTGTCAGCGCTACGAATTATAAGGAAGATATCGATGACCAGCCGGACGACAATTATGATTATGACGCCATCGGCAACCTGGTGAAAGACAAGGCAGGAAAGATTGACAAAATCCTCTGGACCGTTTATGGAAAGATCGCCCGAATTGAGAAGGTGGGGGTTAAAACCGGGGATGTAAAGTCCATTACCTACAGCTATGACCCATCGGGTAACCGGATTTCCAAAAAAGTGGAGTACCTTAATAAGGCGGAAAAGCAAACAGCCTATGTACGGGATGCGCAGGGCAATGTGCTGGCAGTGTACGAACAGGAAGGCAGTGGACCATTGTTGCTGAGTGAACAACACCTCTACGGCAACTCCCGTTTAGGCATGTGGCGCAGGGGTGTCGATATGGATAAGGCCGAAGAAAAGCATTCCACCTGGGGCTCCTCTGCCGGATCGAAAATTTATGAAGGCACGGATCATCGGGGTAATGTGATGGTCGTTTTTACGGATCGCAAAATACCTATAGACCTGGATAAGGATGGCTTGGTAGATTACTGGGCTGCTGACATTGTAAGTGCCATGGATTATACCCCATTCGGGGCGCCAATGGTTACGCGACCGGGAAATAATGCAGAATATAGATATGGGTATAATGGTAAGGAGAATGACAGAGAAGTTTTCGGTGAGGGGAACTTATACGATTATGGCGACCGGATTTACAATTCGAGAGTTGGGAGGTGGCTGTCACTTGATGCAATGCAGAAAAAATATCCTAATGAATCGAATTATGTCTTTGTAAGTAACTCGCCTTTACTTTTTAAAGATCCAGATGGCAAAGATAAGATCGTAACAATTTACATGAGGACGTCCATAGGTTTATTTCCAGTATTGCAGATAAGTGATAAAGATTTTTTCTATGCCGAAATGCAGTCAAAGTTTAACGGTGGTTACGATTATGTAAAGTATAATGTAAATGAAACTTATATCATGGATTTTAGTAAAGGAGGCTTAACTAAATCTTCAAAGGTTGATTTCTCAAACCCAACTTATGATATTGGCTTTTTGGAATATTTTCAGCATAAAACCCATACGTATGGACTTCTGAAAGATTTTTTTGGAAAGAGTAAGTCGAAAAGCATTCAGGAGTTTGGGTATGTACTAACAGGCAATACAGGCACCACGATAGATTTGGAGGGAGCTGATGCAAAGTATAAAGAGCATTTAGATATAACTGCTTTATTAGGCACTTTTGGAGGAATGAAGGATATGCCTGGTGTAGAAGGTTTTAATAGTTTACTAGAAGAACTAAAGAAGGCAAAGGAAGTTATTGGTGAAGGGTCAAAAGTTTTAAATGCCTTATTAAATACAGCGGAGAAGTTAGAAAACTTAGGTAATGCCGGGGATGGGGCTCACGGAGCAGCAGAAGTTAATGCAACTCCAAATTATACCTATAAACCGAACTCCACGGTTTGTGCTGCATGTGGAGAGTCTAATGTAGAACATACAAGTTTAGGCAGATTGAGAACTGATAAAGATGGTAAAGTTAAAGACACATTGAAGAAAAACCTCAAAACAGGAAAAGTTGATACAATACCTGTTAAAAAGTAATAAAATGAATAGTTGTAAATTTAAATTTATATTTATATTATTGTTTTTGATTTGTTGTGGTCGATCTAAACAGGGTATTCATATTGAAAACACATATTTTGAGAAAGGTGGGATAAAGTCTCGAACTACATATTTAGATGACCATATGGATGGTGTGCAGGTAAATTATTATTACAGTGGAGGAGTAAGTTCTGTGCTAAATTATTTAAAGGGTAGGATGGACGGTGAACAAGTATACTTTTATGATAATGGTTTTGTGGAACAAAAGTTTACTATAAAAAACGGTGTGAAAAATGGATTCTGGTATTACTACTATCCTAGTGGTGCAATGAAAAGTTCACGCTATTGTATTAATGATAAGGAAGTACTTTATGGCGCCGATTATTGGGATGATACACTGAATCTTATTAAGGCTTCTCTTCATTTTAATGATCGCGGATTGATTTATTTAAAGAAAAATTTTGATGTTAATGGTAATTACCTGAATCAGGAAGGTATTAAATAAAAACATGAAGAGATTTTTGCGGTATCATTAACAGCCATTTTTCCTACTAAGCAAGCTTATGAACTTTCTGCAAATGGTCTAATAGCCTAGAAAGGGGCGGCGAACCTTTAAAAGATAGGGTATGAAAATCCAAGGCACCCGTTCATATCTCCTAGTTGAGTTTGATCACCAAGTGTAGGTTTCCTCTTGTATGAGATCACCGGGAAAAGACCTTTTTTAATGGTCGAGGTCTCCCTAACTCATCATTTCCAATGCTTTAAATTTGACGTACCTTACCGTGGTCTTTTTCAGTGTTCACTTTTAAACCATTTGACATGAAAAAGGTTCTGCTTGCTTTCGATGGTACGCACTTTTCCGAAGGGGCCTTCCGCTTCGCCTGCTCCCTCAACCGGCTGCAGCCCCTGCTGCTGACCGGCGTGTTCGTGCCCCAGGCCAGCTATGCCAACCTGTGGAGTATGGCCGGCGCTACCGACCTCCCCAATAACCTGCCCCTGCTGGAGGAACCGGACGGCAGGGAAGTGGACGAAAACATCACCCGCTTTGCCTTCCTCTGCAAAAAATACGGCATCAACTGCAAGGTCCATAAAGATTTTTCCGACTTCGCCCTGCCCGAACTGGAACGGGAAAGCCGCTTTGCCGACCTGTTGCTCATCGGCAGCGAAAGCTTTTACCAGTTCATTACCGGTGAAACGGTCAACGACTACCTGGAAGCCGCCCTGCACGCCTCGGAATGCCCGGTCCTGGTGGTTCCCGAAGAGTTTCATTTCCCCCAACGCATCGTCCTGGCATATGACGGCAGCAAATCCTCCGTTTTCGCGATCCGCCAGTTCGCCTACCTGTTCCCAGAGCTCGCCGGCCGTGAAACCCTGCTGGCTTTTTTAAAAAGCCGCGACGACAAGGACCTGCCCGAAGAAGATAATATCCTTGAACTGGCGGGCATGCATTTTCCCAAGCTTACGGTTCTGAAGCTGGACAAACATCCCGGCCGGGAATTCAGCGAATGGCTGCAGGAAAACAGCCAGGTGCTGCTCGTCTGCGGCTCCTATGGCCGCTCCCTGCTGTCGCAACTGGTACGCGACAGCTTTGTCAAAGATGTCATCGAAAAACACCAGCTACCGGTATTTGTAGCGCACCGATAGAACCTGTTTCCCCGTATCCGCTTTTCTTACCCTGTGACATAAAAAAATCGTTTATGGAAAAGATTATTTGGGTGATCAGCAGCCAGGGCGTCCGTAAAGAAGTGCTGGATTTTACCTGCTACCTGGCCCGGCTGACGCGTTCCCGGCTGACCGGCTTAGTGCTGGACAATAGCGCCAAAGAAACACCCGCACCGCAAATGGAACGCAGGGATTATTTTGCCGCGACCGCCGAACCCGGAACCGACCAGCAAATCCTGAAAATGGATGCCGGACAGTGCATCCGCTGGTTTGAAGAAGGCTGCGAACAACGGGGCGTGCGCTCCGAAACCCTCTGCCTGAAAGGCGAACCGGCCGAGGTGGTCCTGGCCGAAAGCCGTTACGCCGACCTGGTGCTGGTGGATCCCGGTTGCTCTTTTAAGGATACCGATGAGCCCCTCCCTTCTTCCTTTTCCCGAGAACTCTTTGCCCGGGCCGAGTGCCCCGTGATCGTGCTCCCTTGCCGGTTCAAAGGCATTGACGAGGTGGTTTTCTGCTACGACGGCAGCCGGTCGTCCGTTTTTGCCATGAAGTTGTTTACCTACCTGCTGCCGCAATTGTCCGACCGGAAAGCGGTTGTACTGGAAGTGGCGGAAGCGCCCTGCCCGGCATCGCTGGACAAAGAAAAGATCCTCGACTGGCTCAAAGGCCACTATTCCGTCGTCAGCTTCGAAGTGGAAACCGGCAATGCCGGCGACGAGCTGTTCACCTATTTCCTGCGGAAGCAAAACCTTTTCATCGTTATGGGCGCCTATGGGCGGGGCCGGCTGTCGCAGCTCTTTCATGAAAGCAGCGCCGACCGTGTGCTTCGCGTTGTCAACCTGCCCCTTTTTATTGCCCACTGCTAGAAAAACAAATAAACGGTGATTCCATCAACACCTAAACTCCCAACTCAGAAACTCAGGAACATAGGAACTCAGAAACGTTTAACTCGTGAACTTGTAAAGCCGTAAACTCATAAACTTCTCCGTTTACCGCTGCCAAAGGATCAGCCCGCACTCCAGCGGCACCGAAAACAGGCCGGACTGCGCCCGGATGCGGGGGGTGTAATCCCCGGCCGGACGGCTGGCCGGCACGATGGCCGTATAGCGATAGAACGCGCCGTCGCCGGCGGCTGCAGTAGCCACGGACATTTGCTGTGCCTCGGTGCCGTCGGCATAAAGCTCCACGGCCACTTCCCCCGGGTCGATGTCGCCCAGGTGCACTTCTACGGTATACTGGTGCTTTTCTTCGGTGGTGGTCACCTCCAATTGGCCAAAGCGGACCTGCGGCCATTTGTCGATCAGCGTTTGCAGGGCTTCCCACTGCTGCTTGCCGGTGGTGTTCCAGGAGTCCGACCGTTGGTGGTAGGCGGCCGCCGCCGGCAGGTAACAGGCTTCGGTGTATTCCCGCGCCGAGCGGTTGGCGGAAAAGCGGGGGGTGAGCTGCGACATGCTGGCCCGCATCCGGGCCACCCAGGCCAGGGGGATGCCCCGGTCGTCGCGCTGGTAAAATTCCGGGATGATCTGGTGCTCCAGCAGGTCGTACAGCTGGGCGGCTTCCCGGTCGTCGGTGGCCCCTTCGTCGGTGCCGACGGTGCCGTCGCCCAGGGCCCAGCCCACCTCGGGGGTATACGCCTCGGCCCACCAGCCGTCCAGCACCGACAGGTTCAGCCCGCCATTCACGAGCACCTTCATGCCGCTGGTGCCGCAGGCCTCCCAGGGGCGGCGGGGCGTGTTGATCCACACGTCCACCCCCTGCACCAGGTGCTCGGTCAGCTGCATGTCGTAATCGCTCAAAAAGATCACGTGGCGCCCCAGCTGGTAGCGGTTGATGTACTGCACCCATTCCCGGATCAGGGCCTGCCCCGAGGTGTCGGCAGGATGGGCCTTGCCGGCCAGGATCAGCTGCACCGGCCGGTCGGGGTTGGTAAGGATACGGTGCAGCCTTTCGGGCTGGCGCAAAAGCAGGTTGGGCCGCTTATAAGGCACGAAGCGGCGGGCAAAGCCCAGCGTCAGTGCCCTGGGGTCGAACAGTTCCAGGGTTTGATTGGCGGCATCACGGATGCCCAGGGCCGCCAGTTGGCGGGCATACCGCCTCCGGATGTACTCGATAAAGCCTTCCTCGGTATCGCAGCGCATCTGCCACAGCCGTTCGTCGGAGATGGCGGAAATGCCGGGATGCATCGCCTCGAGGGTGCCCTGCCAGCGGTCCTTGCCGCAGGCTTCCGTCCACAGGGCGTCCACCTCGGGCGAATCCCAGCCCGGCGTATGGATGCCGTTGGTGATGTAGCCCACCGGCACTTCCGCCAGGGGCCAGCGGGGAAAGAGCGGCCCGAAGAGCTGTCGGCTGACCTCGCCGTGCAGGCGGCTGACGCCATTGACCAGGCCCGAGCCCCGGATGGCCAGGAAAGCCGTGGTAAAGGGTTCATTGGTATCGTCGGGGTTCAGGCGGCCCAAGGCCAGGAAATCGGGCATGGTAAGGCCCAGGCGGCGCGCAAAGCGGGTGAGGTAGCGTTCGATCAGGGCAGGGGGGAAGTGGTCGAAGCCGGCGGCCACGGCCGTATGGGTGGTAAACAGGTTGCCGGCCCGGGTGATGGCCAGGGCTTCGGAAAAGGGAATATTGGCCTCTTTGCGGTAGTCCTGCGCCCGTTCCAGCACGGCAAAGGCCGCATGGCCTTCGTTGAGGTGACAGACGTCGGGCTTGATGCCCAGGGCCTTCAGCAGGCGCCAGCCGCCGATGCCCAGCACCAGCTCCTGCAGGAGGCGGATCTCGGTGCCGCCGCCATAAAGCTCGCCGGTGATGCCCCGGTGCACCGGTATATTGGCGGGGTCGTTGGTATCGAGCAGCAGCAGCCGCACCCGGCCCACCTGTACCTGCCAGCAGCGCAGCCAAAGCGAGTAGCCGGGCAGCTTGACTTCGATGCGCAGCCATTCGCCCTCCGCCGTGCGCAGGGGCTGGATGGGCAGGGTGCTGGGGGCGTTGTAGGGATAAACGGTTACCTGGTCGCCGCCGGGCTCGATGATCTGGCGCGAATAGCCTCGCTGGTAGAGCAGGCCCACGCCGGTCAGCGGCAGGCCCAGGTCGCTGGCGGCTTTCAGGTGGTCGCCGGCAACGTTGCCCAGGCCCCCCGAATAGATGGGAAGGGCTTCGCTGAGCATAAACTCCATGCTGAAAAAGACCACATGGCCCAACGGGCTTTGGGGATAGGCCTGCTGGAACCAGGCCGGGGCCGACTGGTGACGACGCTTTTCCGCTGCCAGCTCCTCCAGGTGGCTACGGGCGGCCGGGTCGTCGAGCACTTCCTCCAGCCGCGCCAGGCTGACGGTCTGCAGCACCACGGCCGGGTTGTGGGTCAGTTCCCAGAGTACGGGATCCAGGTCGCGCCAGATCTTGTCGGAGCCATGGTTCCACGACCACTGCAGGTCGTGCGCCAGTTCGGTGAGCAGGCGCAGGGCATCGGGGTCCTTGGGCCGCCGGGCGGCCTCTTCATGAGCTTTCCAGGAGGTTTCCATATTAAAAATTTTTTAGTTCAGGGGAAACGTAAGTTACCCATAAAAAACGGGCATCCGGCCGCTTCCCCGCTTTTTTCCGCTATTGCTGACCGTTAGCGAAAACAAGCCCAGCAGTACCCTGGCGGCTCCTGCAGCGATTTTTGCATTCGGTGACAGACATATCAATATTTTGTACCTTTCATAGCGAAAAATTGAACTGGATCTTCTGCTGATCAATAGGAGGGTGGTGCCCGCACTGCCGGTACCTTCCTGTCCCTTTCCGTCCTTCCAAACCTCCCTGGCTGTTCCCTGTGGCGAACGTCTTTCCTGCTTCATACAAAAACAGTTGATCATGAAAAGAAATAGACGCTTCCGGCTGCCCTGGTCCCTGCTCCTGCTGCTCCTGTTGCCGGCCGTGGCCCCGGGCCAGCCGGTCCGCGAATGGGTGAAACGCTACAACGCTACCGGCAATTACTCCTATGATGTGGCCAATGCGGTGAAGGTGGATGCTTCGGGCAACGTGCTGGCGGCCGGCGGGATCGGCCTGAGCGGGAGCGGCTCGGACTTTGTCCTCCTCAAGCGCAACCACGACGGCGAGCTGCTGTGGCGGAAAACCTATAACGGCGCCGCCAACGAGGCCGACCGGGCCACTGCCCTGGCCACCGACCGCCAAGGCAATGCGTATGTGGCCGGCTGGACCTGGACCGGTGAAACGGGCTTCGACTACGCCACCCTCAAATACGACCGCCACGGCCGCCAGAAATGGGTGCGGCACTATACCGGCCCCGGCAACGGCTTCGATGTGCCGGCGGCCATCACCACCGATGCCGCGGGCAACGTATACGTGACCGGCTACAGCCAGGAAGCCGAATCGTACGACGATTATACCACGATCAAATACTCGCCGGAAGGGGAGCAGTTATGGGTAGCCCTGTACAACGGCCCCGGCAACGAAAACGATATCCCCACCGCCCTGGGCGTGGACACGGCGGGCAATGTGTACGTCACGGGGTTCAGCTTCGGAACCGCCTCGGCTTCGGACTATGCCACGGTGAAGTATAACCGCGATGGCGTGCAGCAATGGGTGGCCCGGTTCAACGGCTCCGCCAACTCCTATGACGCGGCCACGGCTATGGCGCTCGATGCGGCGGGCAACGTGTACGTAACGGGGCGCAGCTATGGCACCGGCACCGGCGGCGACTACGCCACCATTAAATATAATTCCGGCGGCGTGCAGCAGTGGCTGGCCCTGTACAACGGCGGCGGAGAAGGATACGACCAGGCCGCGGCGCTGGCCGTGGACGGGCAGGGCCAGGTATACGTGACCGGCTCCAGCCAGGACAGCAACGCCGTGTCCGACTACGCCACCATAAAGTATTCGGCCGCGGGGGTCCCGCTCTGGACGGCCCGGTACAGCAGCCAGTCCCTGGGCTTTTTGTACAATACGCCCACCGCGCTGGCCGTAAACGGGGCCGGCCAGGTGTATGTTACCGGCCTGAGCGGCAAGGATGAAGACCTGTACAACGGCGACTTTGCCACCGTCAAGTACGATACGGCCGGCCGGGAGCTGTGGGCCCAGCGGTTCAACGGTACCGGCAACCTGCTCGACGGCGCCAACGCCATGGCGCTGGACGCCCGGGGAAATGCCTACGTGGCGGGCGGCAGCTGGGGACAGGTTTCCGGTATGGATTACCTGCTGCTGAAGTACGCGCCCAACGGCGACCAAAAGTGGGTGAAGCGGGAAACCGGCAGCAGCCACGGCACGGAGCAGGCCGCCGCCCTGGCGGTGCCTCCCTCCGGAAACGGGGTGGCCGTTACCGGCTCGAGCAGCATCACGGCGAACGCTGACGACGAGCCTTTATTTGACTACCTGACCCTGCTGTACGACGACGAGGGGAAAAAGCGGTGGACCCGCCGCTACAACGGCCCCGGGGAAGGCGACGACCAGGCCTTTGCCGTGGCCCTGGATGCCCGCGGCCATGTGCTGGTGACCGGCCGCAGCACCGGCAAAGGCACCGGCCACGATTTTGCCACCATCCAGTACGACCAGGCCGGTAAGAAAAAATGGGAGGCCCGCTACAACGGCCCGGGGAACGGCTACGACGGTGCCTATGCCCTGGCTACCGACCGCGACGGCAATGTGTATGTGACCGGCAACAGCGATGCGGGGGACTTCAATTATGATTTTACCACCATCAAATACAATAAAAAGGGCGTGCAGCAGTGGGTGGCCCACTACAACGGCCCCGGCAATGATTACGATTATCCCACCGCCCTGGCCGTGGACAGCGCCGGCAACGTTTATGTAACGGGGTACAGCATGGGCGACAGCACCGGCCTGGATTATGCCACCCTCAAATACGACCGGGACGGCACCTTAGTATGGGCGCAGCGCTACGCCCACCAGGGAGAGGCCTACGACGTGCCGGTAGCCCTGAAAGTGGATGCGGCGGGCAACGTGATCGTGGCCGGCTACAGCCAGGGCGCCGGCACCTACGATGACTATGCCACGGTGAAGTACAGCGCTGCCGGCGCCCGCCTGTGGGTAGCCCGCTACAATGGCCCGGGCGGCTATTTTGACGATGCCGCCGCCCTTGCCGTGGATGGCAGCGGCAACGTGTATGTTACGGGTTTCAGTTACGGCAACGGCACCTATGCCGATTATGCCACCGTTAAGTACAACGGGGCGGGCGTACAGCAATGGGTGGCCCGCTACAACGGCCCCGCCGGGTCCAACGATGCTGCCACCGCCCTGGCGCTGGAGGCGGGCGGCAACCTGTTCGTAACGGGACGGAGCTTTAACGGCGCCAGCTACGACTTTGCCACCGTGTATTACGACAGCCTGGGCCGGGAACGCTGGACCGACCTGTTCAACGGCACGGGCAACAGCTGGGACGAGCCGTCGGCGATCGCCCTGCGCAAGGGTGGCGGGTTGTACCTTACCGGCACCAGCGTGGGTGTGGGTACGAGCTACGATTTTTTGACCCTCCAGTATGGACCGGGCCTGCGCCCCGTTACCCGTCCGGACCTGACGGAAGCGCTTTTGGAAAAACCTTCGGATACCCGGAAACGCTTCCGCCTCAGCCATTACCCCAACCCGGTGTCCGCAACCGCCATCCTGCAATACGAGCTGCCTGCCGGCGGGCAACTGTCCCTGAAGCTGTATGATCTGCAGGGACGGGAGGTGGCCGTCATTGCCCGGGAAACGGTGGCCGCCGGCGCTTACACCCGCACCTTCAATGCCTCGGGTCTTTCCGCGGGCGTTTATTACTACCGCCTGGTGCTCCAAACCCCGGAAAAGGTCTGGGAACGAACCAGCAAAATGATCGTGCGGTAATAAAATTTCGGGAGTCGTCTCGCCCCGGGCGAGGCGGCTTCCGAAATTGTTTAGGTTTTCTTTCCCTTTCTCCGTACGGTTTGGGGCAGGGCTGCCGCTCGGTCCGGGAAGGCCTGTTTTTTCAACAGGCGCCGTGGTTCACGGCGCCTTTGTTTTTTGCGGCGGCTAAAAATATGGCTCGCTCATGTTTCCCCCTCCCGGCCTTTCGCGACCTATAAGCTATCCATCCTGCTGACAAAACCACACCGGCAGCAAGCCGAAAAGGCCAAAAACTAGAGTAGGCTCCCATCATTAAATCAAAGTAGTATGAAAAAGTTCAAAGAGATCAAATCCATCAAAGAATTTGAAAAGTCGAAACTGACCAAAGAACAAATGCACCAGACCACCGGCGGGCTTCGGCGCCTCGGTTGTACCTGCGGCACGTATTCCGTCTGTCATGTGGACGGCACCGACGACGGCGACGGCCGGTATCTCTTTGCCTGACGTGTCAGGAGGGTTTACGGTTCCGACGGGGCCGGAAGCCCTCCTTATTCTTTCACCCTTAACCTTTATTCCGTGATCTGCATCTTCAGCTCCTGCCTCGACCAGTCTACCACCGACGTGCTGCGGTGGCTGCACCACCTGGGCGTCCGCGACGTGATCCGGGTCAACTACAATGAGCCCGGTGAAGGGGCGCCTTACCCCATCGATCTTTCCGAAGGAAGTTTCTCCTTCCTCTATGACGGCCGGCGCATCCACCTGCACCAGCTCGAAGCCGTCTGGTACCGCAAGGGCATGAACTGGCTGTGTGACAGCTTCTACCCGGTGACGGTCCCCCATTTTTCGAAATTCACGGCCTACCTCCACCACAAGCTGCAGGCGGAGGAAGCCAAGCTGGCGGAATACCTCCATTTTGTGATCGAACAGTCGGTGCCCGCCCTGGGCTCGGCCGCGAAGTGCGACCTCAATAAGCTGCTGGTGCTGGCGGCCGCCCGGGAAGCGGGCCTGCTGGTGCCTGCTTTTTACGTCACCAACCACAAAGAAGGCATCTCCCAGCTTTTGGCCCAGTCGCCTGCCCTGATTACCAAGGCCCTGTCCGACGGCCTGTACCTGTTCGATGCCGCCGAAAGCGCCAGGGGCTTTTTTTCGTATACCGAAAAGGTGGAACCCCACCTGCTGGAGCAACTGCCCGACCGGCTGTCGCCTTCCCTGCTGCAGCAGCAGGTGCCCAAGAAATATGAAGTGCGGGTATTCTTCCTGGAAGACCGCTGCTATGCCATGGCTATTTTGTCGCAGGGCGACGAACAAACGAAGACGGACTACCGCAAGTACAACGAAAAAAGGCCCAACCGCTTTGTGCCCTACCGGCTGCCGGATTCAGTGGAGCAAAAGCTGCGGCGGCTGTTCCGCAGCCTTGGGCTGAATACGGGTTCGGCAGACCTGATCGTGGATCCGGACGACCGCTATTATTTCCTGGAGATCAACCCCGTGGGCCAGTTCGGAATGGTGTCCGCCCCCTGCAATTATTTCCTGGAAAAAAAAGTAGCCCAAAAACTGATGCTCTATGCCCAACACTCCCGAACAAATGCAATTGCCCCGGACTACCGGCACGAGGCTGCCCCTGGGGTTCCGCACGATTCACCTCGATAAGATCCCGCCCCTGGCGGTCCAGGAGCAATTGATGCTGTACAACCGTCGATACCGGTTCCGGACCATGCAGGTGCTGGGGCCGGACAAACCCATTTCCAAAATTATTTTCTAAAACCCTCCCGCCATGCCTTCTTTTGCCGAGATACCCCCGGGTGCCCACCTGCAGCTGTATGCCGACTGCCGGCCCGTTCGCGGGGCGGTGCGTTCCGCAGTTTACGACCTTACCCGCAACGAGCTGGTCTTTTTTCCCACGGCTTATTTCGACGTGCTCCAATACCTGACGGGCGGCCCGCTGGCCCCCCTGCTGGAGGACCTGGAATCCGGGGAAGAAAAAGAAGCGGTGGAAGACTTTATCCGCTACCTGCAACAGAATGATCTGGTACATTTCGTAAAGGATTCCTCGCTGTTCCCGCCCCTGGAGGAGGCCTGGGAGGTGCCGGCCTGCATCCAGAATGCCCTTATCGATGTGGATGCGGTCTGCCCCGACTTCGAGGCCCTTTTTCGCCAGCTCGACGAGCTGGGCTGCCCCTATGTCCAGATACGCTGCTTTTCGAACCTGCTCGGGCCCGAAGACCTGCGCCGGTTGCTGGCGTCGGCGAAGCACCGGTCCATCCAAAGCGTGGAGCTGCTGCTGCCCTACGATGCCGCCCTGCCCGATGAAACCCTGGTACAGCTTGTGGAGGACGAGCCGATAATCTGCGGCCTCACCGTTCATTCGGCCCCCGAAGAACGCCTGCTGACCGTGGACTACGGCTGCGATGAAGTGGCGGGACGCTACATCACCAAAGCGATTCCCTTTATCACGCAGGCCATCGATACGCACCGGCATTGTGGGCTTATGTCCGAAAAGCACCTGAACGCGCCTACGGTGGCGAATTTTTTTGAAGCCCAAAAGTTCAACGGCTGCCTGAACCGCAAGATCGCGGTGGATGTTTTTGGGGAAATAAAGAACTGCCCTTCCATGGCCCATTCGTTCGGCAATATCCGGGACACGGAGCTGCGGCAGGCGGTGGGGCAGGAGGCTTTCCGTAGGTCCTGGACCATGGCCAAGGACAGCATCCGCACCTGCCGCGATTGCGAGTTCCGTTATGCCTGTTCCGATTGCCGTGCCTATGTCGAAGACCCTTCGGACCCGTACAGCAAGCCCCTGAAGTGCGGCTACGATCCCTACACCGCCACCTGGGAGGAGTGGAGCCGGCACCCGATGAAGCAAAAAGCTATTGTGTTTTACGGCCTGGAAAACCTTTCCTCTGCCGGCCGTTACCCTGCATAGTACAGTAACAGCTCCACTCTCCGGTTTTTTCGGCGTCCTTCGGGGCGCTCGTTGCTTTCTGCGGGCCGGCTGTTGCCGTAGCCCACGGCTTTCAGCCGCTTTTTATCGATGCCTTTACCGGTTACATACTGCAGAACGGCCCGGGCCCTGTTTTCACTCAGGGGCTGGTTCAGGGCGTCGCTGCCGCGGCTGTCGGTATAGCCTTCGATCAGCAGGTGCAGGCCGGGCTCCTCCGTCAGCAGCTGCACCACTTCCTGCAGCGCGGGCAGGGAGGCGGGAAGGAGGTCGTAACGGTTGGTGGGGAAGAAGATGTTGCGGGCAGCCTTGTCGACGCGGTCGGCAAGGTGCCGTTCCACCGCGGGGCAGCCCCGCTGCCCCCTTGCGCCCGTCCGGTTCGGGCACAGGTCCTCCTCGTCGTTCAGGCCGTCGCCGTCGCTGTCCGGCGGCGGGCAGCCGTTCAGCCGGGCTAGGCCGGGGGCGTGGGGGCAGGCATCCTGCCCATCGGGCAGTCCGTCATTGTCGCTGTCCGGGGGCGGCCCCGCCGCCTGTGGCCGTTCAGGCGGGGGAGGAGTGGCGGTAAGGGCAGGGGACAACCGTTTCTTGTCTTTGCGGCCAATGCGGCCGGCTATGCCTAAACTATGGTAGAAATGCGGCTGCAGGTGCCCGGTCAGCGGCTGCCGGTAACCGGTATGCAGTACCAGGTACACGGACTGCCACCGGGCCTGCACCCCCAGCGCGGCCGGTACGAACAGGCCGAAAGTAGGGGCGGAAAAGGAGGCGCCCAGGCCGGCGGCGGCAAAGGGCTGCAGCCGGTTTTTGGGGGACAGGGGCCGGGCCCGGACCGACAGGTCGGCGGCCAGCAGCAGCTTCCGGGCTCCCGGGGCGCCGCCCCGCTGCAGGAGGCTGTCGGCGAAGGTCCCGGCTCCTTGCAGGCTGCCGTCTACCTTCCGGCCCAGGCCCCGCAGGTAACCCACACCGATACCCGGTGTAAATTGGGGAATTTTTGCCGCTTCCCGGCCGTGGGTCACAAAATAGCGGACCTCCAGCAGGGCGGGATGCAACGCTACTTTTTCCTGGGCCCGGGCCACCTCCAGGACCAGCAATAACGGCAGCAGGAACAACGCCCGGTTAAGCTGAAGCATATAGGAAAAAGGTTGCCGGAATGCCCGCAATTTTTGTTCTGGGCGCATCCCCTGAAAGAACAGGGGCATCGGTACGCTTGCGGGCCCCGGATAAAGGATGGCCGGAGAATTGCATATCCCAGAATGGATGAGTTGATGGGGAATTTACGAAGTACTTTTCCATGTTTTGTCCCCGGTACCGGGCCGCCTGCGCCCGGATTTTAAAACGTATTAAATCAAAACACATGAATATAACCGTAGTAGGTACAGGATACGTGGGCCTGGTAACAGGAACCTGCCTGGCAGAAACCGGCAACAACGTTTGTTGCGTGGACATCGACCAACGCAAAGTAGAAAAACTCCGCGGCGGGCAAATGCCCATCTTCGAGCCCGGCCTGGAAAAACTGTTTGAGCGCAACCTGAAGGAAAACCGTCTCTCCTTCACCACCTCCCTGGCCGAAGGCCTCAAGGACAGCGAGATCGTGTTCCT
>NZ_JBBBEI010000036.1:0-47531 GCF_037132455.1 Huijunlia imazamoxiresistens
GTTTTACTCATTTGACAGGTTTAAAAGTTTACAAATATCTACTTTAATTGCCTGTCCAAAAAACCGGGAGTATTATAATTCAATTAGATACCCTTTCAGAGACTAGCTTACTAAAACGCAGGCAGCAGGAATTGGACAGTCTTCACCAGTTGATCAGTAAGCTGCAAGGCAAAAGAGACAGCCTGAAAAACGCTCTGAACAAGGAATATGTTTCGGCTAGGCAAAAAGTGTATAAGGCATCCAATTTTAGGGAACTGCAAAAAGTGCAATTGGAAAATGGAGTTGCTTTAAAAACTGATGGCCGGATCGAGAGGATCCTTTCGAATGTGAAAAGTTTTGGGATCGGCAGGCGTCCAGTTAACTATTCGGAACTGACCCTTTGGAATCAATCCATAACAGGTTTGAATATCGAGTATAATCCCAAGATTTACGTTGCACTTGCCGCAGGTAAAATTGATTATGGGTTCAGGGATTTTTTTGGTAAGAATACAAGAGGATCCGGTCAAAGCATTTTGATGGGGCGCCTTGGGATGGGCGATAAGGAAAGAAAGGCGGTTATTTTATCCATTTTTACAGGCAATAAGTACAGTTCAGGCAGCATGTTAGCCGATACACTGCCCGGCAAGGTAAATGTAATAGGCTATTCCCTTGAAGGAATTTGGAATAAGGACGGGAATACAGGAATAAGTATTGAATTAGGTAAAACGACCAAGCCTCTTATTGGGCGGATGAACAATGGCGATGGCATCAAAGGCCTATTTAATTATTCAGATTTTACAAATTTGGGAATCAGCTTCAAAGGGCAAACCCTTCTGAAGGGAACGGCTACCAGAATCAACGGGTTCTACCGGAAAATCGGGCAAAGTTTCCAGTCGTTCAATTTGTATGCTTACAGTATAAGTCAAACTGCTTGGCATTTGGAAGTAAACCAGCCTCTATTAAAGAATAGAATAGGGTTGTTGGGTGGTTTGCGGAAAAATGATTTTGCGAATCCCTTTGCACAGAGAACTTATAAAACCAGTACGGTTTTTAAAAGCCTGCAGGTAACGGCACGCGTTCCTAAATGGCCAGTAGTAAGCGTCGGATATTATCCTGCCTCTCAATTATTTGTGATGGATAAGGATAATATAATGGAAAATGCATATTACGTTTTGAATGGTTCCGTTGTTTATCATCACTCCCTTGGGCGATCCCGAATTCTTTCGTCTGTGGTTTATAACCAATACTCAAGTAAAGGTACGGATACAGGATTCATTGCTTATGGTGGCAAAAGCTATATAGCCTCCCAAAGTATTATTTTTCATAGAACACAGTTGCAGGGATCTTATACCTATACTGACCAGGAGCAGTTAAATTATTATACACTGGAGGCAAATGGCGATTATTCCTTCTCCTCTCTGTTTAAAGCAGGTGTGGGTGCGAAATATAACAAAGTTGCAGATGGGAACAGCTATATAGGAAGCCGGGCATTTTTAAACTTCGATTTTAAGAAGCCAGGAAGCATCCAACTGCAATATGAAAAATCCTTTTTGCCCACTACGAAGCATACCCTTTTTCCCATGGAGATAGGCAGGGTATCATGGTTTAAATTTTTCTGATATGGTTAAGCAATTCATGAGCATTTTGGCTTTCCTGATGTCTTTGGTACTGCAGGCGCAAGTTACGGTCACTGTGCAGCTTCCCCAGGCGGGAATGGTTCGAAAAGACCAGTTGTGGAACCTTGTGCTAATAAACAGCAGTCCCGCAGCGGTGGAAACCAGTATACTTCTAAACCTGAGGGATGCCGTTACCGGTCAGCCTGTCCTATCAGCGGGGACCCGGAGCTTCCTGTTGAGCAAAGGCGTCAAGCTGCTGAATGTGCAGGAAATCCAGCCGGTTCAATACAATATGGGAGCCGCAGGATTTTCCGGAGAATACCTGCCCATTGGCTCTTATAATGCCTGTTATACCATTAGCACGTCAATGTATGAGCGCTTGGAGCCGGTCGCAAATGAATGTGTACGCCTGGATATTGCTCCTTTAAATCCACTATTGCTCAGTACGCCTGCGGACAAGTCGGTACTTCAATCCACTGCGCCACAATTAACTTGGATCCCGCCGACACCTTTGGCTATGTTTGATAACTTAAATTACGAGCTGAGCCTGGTTGAGGTGCAGCAAGGACAAGTGCCGGCTGATGCAATACGGTATAATACCCCTGTATATGCGAAAGCAAACTTCAGAGTGCCTTATGAAAATTACCCATCATCCTATTCCAAGCTGGGTGATGGAAAAACCTACGCTTGGCAGGTGATTGCCCGAAATGGCCTAACTTATGTTACGGCCTCGGACATCTGGACCTTTACAATGGCAAAAGATTCGGTTAATGTGAAGGAGACAGGTTTCAGCTTCATAATGCTTAAAACGAACAGAGAAGCCTCAAATGTTAATTATATATCCGGTGAAAAGTTGTATATAAAATACTACTCATTTGACCGCGAACATGAAAATGTTATTCGCTTCTTTGATTCTAAGGGAAGGCTTTTGCAGCAAATAAGCCGGCAAATCGCTTACGGCGATAATTTCTTGAGCTTTGAGCTGAACAGCAAATTTCGTAAAGGAGCGATTTATCATATAGAAATAACCGACTTGAAAAGTCAAAAGTATACTTCTTCATTTTCTCTTAATTAACCAGATTAACTGCTTGACCCTATGATCCAAGTTCTTGCGGAAAAGTATCCGAGGCATATCGCATCGGCTCTAATTTTTGTTTTTACCCTAAGCTTTTCTCCCATATACGGTAGTACGGTCTATGGACGAAGTGCATCCCGCTTAAGTGAGGAGGTTTATAGGAACCATCCCGCTCACAAGAACCAATTTTCTCCTTCTTTCTTGCCTGAAGGCAATATTCCTACTCTTTCGCGGCAGGCTTCAGTTGGAAAGGTTGACAAAAAATCTATTCCCTCCGCTTCCTTGAAAGCTGCCATTGGAGGGCCTTCGCAGCCTGAAATGTCTTCTTTTAAAGCTGCAGGTACCGATAACATGGTCAACTTGTTTACTGGCGACTTCAATTATAATATTCCCCTGCTGGATGTGGGCGGGTATCCGGTTAACCTGTTTTATGATGGCGGTATAACCATGGAGCAGGAGGCAAGCTGGGTTGGATTGGGTTGGAATATTAATCCCGGAACAGTTAGCAGGAACATGCGGGGGGTCCCCGATGATTTCAACGGCAAGGATGATAAGCTCAAGCAGGTTCAAAAAATGAAGCCGAATAATACGTGGGGATTTACTTTGGGCGCTGACCTGGAGCTGGTGGGTGTCGATTTTTTGGAGAACATTGCCTCGGGTACGGTAGGGGCTAGTTTGGGATATTCGTATAATAATTACCTTGGTCCTGCCCTTGATTTGGGCGTAAAAGGAACAACCAATATTAAACTGGCGGGAAAAGCAGGGTCTGAAAAGTCTTTAAGTCTTGGCGCCGGTATCGGGGCAAACGTCAATTCCAGGAACGGAGTTACACTTTCTCCCAACTTATCGCTTTCTGCTAACGCGTTTGCCAACGTCAAGGGATTAACGGCAGGGGTAGGGATTGGAACTACCTATAATTCCCGGTCAGGAATAAAGCAGCTGCAGATGTATGAGCAGATGTCTTACAATGTAAAAACAGCCAGTACTGCCGCAAATTACTATGCCAATAAATTGACCAGCCATCGGATAAATACGCCCATCACCTTTGCAAAACCAACCTATATCCCGGCTATTCGCATGCCCATAACCAATAAGTCCGGCTCCGGAAGGTTTGAATTGGGAGGAGGGATGTTTGGGGTGAAGGGGTCTCTGGAGGCAGATGCATATATTCAGCAGTCCCGTGTGGACCAAAGAGATGAGGAACAGGAAAAGTCGCTGGCTGGTTACCTGTATGCTCAGGACGCCCGGGATAATCCCAATGTAGTAATGGATTTTACTCGTCTCAATGATAACGAGGTCACCCCGAAAACTCCGATTATCTCTGCGCCGCAATATGCGTATGATGTATTTTCTATTCAAGGTGAAGGGACCGGCGGCAGCATAAGGGCCTTTCGCAATGACCTGGGTTATGTTCGGGACGTTACCACCCGTTCCAGGGATGAAAGCTTCAGTGGAGGAGCCGATATAGCTCCTGGGGGACATTTTGGCGCCAATTTCGACCAGGTGAAAACACCCAGCTACATTGGAGACTGGAGAGTTGGCAACAAGATCAAGACGTCGGATGCCCTTAAATTCCAAAGTTCAGCCAGTGAAGCGGGGAGTGAACATGTGTATTTCCGCAACCCTGGTGAAACCACCGTGCTCTCGGACCGCCAGTTCGAGGATATTGGGGGAACCGACCTGGTCCGTTTCAAATTGGGTGGTACCGATGCCAATCCCACTGTGGAACCGGTGCTGGAGCAGTTTTCAAAATTAAATATCTTGAAAGGGACGAAGACAATTCCAGCCCCGAAAATGGACCGGAGAAAGCGGAGCCAAGTGATCAGCTTTTTAACGGCAGAAGAGGCTAAAAAGATAGGATTGGATGACGTGATCTACAGCTACAATCCGAACACGCCTTTGAGCAGCGGTAATTTACTAAATAAGGAAGGGCTTCCCCGATATTATGAAGATGCTGATATTAATCTTACAGAAGGTAAAGTCCAGAGAAAACATCACATTTCCCAGATCAATGTAACCGAATCTGACGGAAGAAGGTATGTGTACGGTGTTCCGGTATATAATATTATCCAGAAGGATTACAGTTTTACGGTTAAAGACCAGGACAAAGATGCTGACCTGATTGCATTCGACAAAGGGGAAACAACTGTGCAATCTCATTGGGTGGATCCCAGCAGTAAAAAGGATGGTTTTGTCCAAATGACTCAAACTCCGGCTTATGCCCATTCGTTTCTATTGTCCGGTCTGTTGTCTCCCGATTATGTGGATGTGACTGGAAACGGGATTTCAGAGGATGACCTTGGTGATGCCGTCAAATTCAATTATACCAAATCCGGAATTCATAAATGGAGTACTCCTTTTGCGGGCAAAGGAAAGAATTTAGCCAACTTTAATGGTGGGCACCGGTTTGAAGTAAAAGATGATAAAGCCCTTTTCACTTACGGAGAAAGGGAATCCTGGTACCTGCACTCCATTGAGTCCAAAACGATGATCGCCTTGTTTACCTTGGAAGAAAGGAAGGATGGAAAGGGGTTAAAAGGTGAGTTTGAGGAGGATGTTCAAAACCCTGAAAATGGTATGATAAACCGCCTTGATGGGTCACAGAAAAGGCTAAAGAAAATCGATCTATACAACAAGGCTGATCTCAATAAAAACGGGATGAATGCTAGGCCGGTCAAGACTGTATGGTTTACCTATAATTATAATTTATGTGGAAGTTCCAAGAACAACAATGGTGAGCCTGAGATGGTAGGCGGAAGAAACGTGAACCTCAAAGAAGGAAAGCTTTCCTTGGAGTCTGTATATTTTACTTTCAACGGAGGAAGCAAAGCCATCAAAAGCAAGTATACGTTTTCCTATGGCACAAATACATCCGCAAATCCATCCTATACTCCGAGTTCCTCTGATAAATGGGGCAACTATAAACCAGAGGCCAGCAACCCTACCTACATTAAAAATGGAAATAATACTCCTTTGAAAAACGCTGTCTATCCTTATTCTATCCAGAATAAGGATGAGGCCAATCGGAATGCAGGTGCATGGGGATTGAAGACCATATTCTTACCTTCCGGGGGGCAAATCGAGGTGGAATATGAAAGTGATGATTACGCATTTGTTCAGAACAAACGCGCGGCTGTCATGATGCAGGTGCATGGTCTTGGTCGTACAAATAATTTTAGCAACAGAACTAACAGCCTGTACAGTATAGTAGGAGCCGGTACCAATAGCGAAATAGTTGAACACGATTATGTATTTATAAAGGTGCCTGAAGCTATTCCAACCTTAGATAATAATGGCAGTTTAATCGATCCGGCAAAGGTAAAGGAGTTGGCAAGATTGAAATACCTACAAGGGCTTGAACAATTGGCTTTTAAGCTCTCGGTGAATATGCCAAAGGGTGATGAATATATTAATTGTTATGCAATTATTGATCCAGGGCAATTTGGCGTATGTGCAGCGCCTAATAACAATATACTCTGGGTAAAGATGAAAGAGGTAAGTAATGTTGGCCCGCTTTCCCTTGGAGCTTTAGAATATTTGCGGGAACGCTTGCCCGGCCAGGCATTTAAAGCTTATGATCTTTCAGAAAGCACAGGGCTGAAACAGGTGGCTCAATTAATTCAGGGATTGGCCAGTTCCATGTCGCTAAAAGATCCGGTTAAAAAATTGCGGCAAGAGGGTAAGGCGAAAACAATCAATCTCGACCGGTCCTACGTCCGTTTGAACGAGCCGGGTGGTCACAAGTATGGAGGCGGGCACCGGGTAAAGTCGATCCGGATGAAGGATAATTGGGATAAAATGGCCCAGCAATACCCCTCAGTTTATGGACAGGCGTATGATTATACAACTACCGAGGTCTTTAACGGTACGGAACGAATCATTAGCAGCGGCGTGGCTTCTTATGAACCATCTATTGGAGGGGAAGAAAACCCATTTCAGACCATTGTACAGGTGTCCAATAATCTTCCCTTGGGACCTGCTTCTTATAGCGCTATAGAAATGCCGATTCTAGATGCTTTTTTTCCCGCTCCGCTTGTAGGATACAGTAAGGTTACTGTAAAATCAATTGGTAAGGGAGATTTTGACAAGAACAGGTATAAATCCAGATCCGGAATCGGCAAACAAGTAACCGAATTCTATACGGCTAGAGATTTTCCGGTTTCTTACAGCCATACCTCTCTGGACCCTGCATCCAGTAAGGATTATCACGAGGCCTCTTTATTCGATTTTTTTTATAAGTATGCCATCGATAGCAGGGCTATTTCACAGGGCTTTCTTGTAGAAACCAATGATATGCACGGCAAGCTGAAATCTCAGGCTTCGTTTGCGGAAGGTGATGAAAAGACCCCTGTTAACTATACGGAAAACTTTTACAGCAATACCGGCAGTAAGGGACTGGAGCAGAAATTTAACTTTGTTTATGCTTCAGAAGGTGGGAAGATACGGGAAGGCAACATGGGAATAGATATTGAGTTGATGACAGATATTCGTGAATTTTCAGTAAAAAGTATTAGCGAACATTTACAGGCGCAGGTGGATCAAATTGTCCCTCCATTTGTTTGGTTGCCATTTATTTGGGAGGTAGATGGAAATAGTGAGAATACATATCGTGCTGTTACCACTACAAAAGTGGTTAATTATCATGGCGTTTTGACCAAAGTTGTGGTTGTAGATAAGGGTAGCATGGTACGAACGGAAAACCTGGTGTACGATGCTGAAACAGGAAATGTGGTGGTCAATAAAACAAACAATGAATTCGATGAGGATGTTTACAATGTTAATTACCCTGCTTACTGGGCCTATAGCGGTATGGGCCCCGCTTATAAAAATATTGAAGCCGAAAGGTCCGGCTTGGAGTTTAAAGACGGTAAAATAGTAGGGGGCATGACCTCAGACCAAATAGCTGCCACCTTTGAAAGCGGAGATGAGCTTTACATTAAAGAAAGTGAGTCATCAGAAAGTTGTCAGGCAGCCTTTTCCGGGGTGGCGGATAAGTCCATTATTTGGGCTTACGACAAAAACAAGAATATGAGCTCCTTAAGCAATATAGCTCCGGATTTCATCTTCATGGATAAAGCAGGAAAGCTGATTACCCGGAAAAATGTTCTTTTTAATATCGTGCGTAGTGGGAAAAGAAATATGCTATCTGCTTCCGTTTCAGGTGTTACAACCTTATCGAACCCAGTAGTTATTTCCGGTTCTGAAAAAAGGTTAACTGTTTCAGCGGCCAGCCTGGTAGTAGATGCTTCGGCTGTAGAGTTCAGAGAAAAGTGGCAAATAGACAATGACGTGGTTGGCCGGTTCGCAATGGTTCAGCAACCTGGTGGTTGCATGAGTGAGCAAATTAATTGCAGCGGTTATTTGGAAAAGTCTATTAACCCTTATGTAAAGGGATTGTTGGGAAATTTCAGGATTTATCGTAACAGGGTGTTTTATGGCAGTAGGACGGGTGCGGCTCTGGAAAATGCGCCCCTTGTGAAAGAGCACGGATTTCTGACACCTTTCAAATTGTTTTGGGATTTTAATACGGCAAATAACCTTGTACCTGATTTAAGTAATGGGAAGTGGGTGATGAAAAGCCAAGCTACAAGGGTAAATTCCCGGGGAATTGAACTGGAAACGAAGGACGCCCTTAATGTTTATACAGCGGCTCAGTATGCATATAAGAAAAATTTGCCCGTTGCCATCGCCAATGATTGCCGGAATAGTGAGATGTTTTTCACAGGTTTTGAGGACAACGGATATGACGGAAATCTCCATGCACCCTTATCGGGCAGTTGCTTCAAACCCCATCTGGATCTCCTGCCGATGGGTAGTCTATCGAGTGAGAACGCCCATAGTGGCAGAAGTTCTTTGGCGGTATCTCCCGGGACCTCATCCAAAAGCATCCGGATTGCAAGTGCCGATGCTGAGGCCGAGCATTTTGATTTGACCCTGCAGGAGGATATTACCAGTGAGTTACATGAACAGGGGGTTAGAATTGATGAAGCTTATTCTATTCCTGAATTTGCCAGAGGAAGTACAACCCAAAAAGCATTTGGTTATTTAGCATTAACTGCCGACCCTTCGAATTTTGGCCTTTCCCTATCAGATGAACCAACGGATCACTCTTTTGACGGCACTGCCCCAAATTGCGTCAAGTCTCATGAGAATGCCATTACAACTACACAATATTTTAAGGTGGAACAGGATGGGACCTATAATTTTACCGTTTATGCCATTTGCTATAACGGCAACTCCTCTACCTATGAAACAGCTCAGATTTCTGTGAAGTTTTTTGATGCTGCCGGCAATTTTCTTTTTGAGGCCAATCATTCTTATGCGTGGCCTGAAACGACAAAGCTTTCCCGGTCTATGTGTAAAGGCATATACAAGGTAGAAACCCGGGTAAATATCGTTTATTATGCCCCCAACCCCACCTGTAACTGGGTATATGATCAAATGCCTACTGTAAACTTCTATTTAGTTACAAATATTCCTTCTTTAAGCTACAGCAGCTTAAGTCAGGTGAATGGATGTCACTATACCAAGCCTTTACCGGCAACAGAGGGGATGCTCAATCCCGTTTTTACCATTCCCTCCGGAAAGAAAATGTTTTTCAGCGCCTGGGTAAAGCAGAATTGCGGAAATGCCCCCTGTTCCAATAAGGTTAGAGTCGATTTCGGAGGCGAAAGTACAGACGTCTTTGATATTACTCCCTCCGGGCCAGTTATTGAAGGTTGGCAGCGAGTGGAGGGCCACTTCACCGCTCCGGTTAATGCAACCACTGCCAACCTCAGGTTTGTTAATAACAGTAGCCAGATAATCTACTTCGATGACGTTAGAATCCATCCCTTTAATGCAAATATGAAATCCTATGTATATGACCCGGTCAATTTGAGGCTAACAGCCGAACTGGATGCGAACAACTTTGCCACCTATTATGAATATGATGCAGAGGGCACGCTGGTACGTACCAAAGCCGAAACTAAGGAAGGGGTAAAGACGCTTAAGGAAACCCGAAGCTTTAGGCAGGAAATGATTACGCCTCCGGTTGAGTAATTTGTTTAATAGTCATCTTAAACTTATGAAAAAGAGAATAATTTTATACGGCTCGTCCTTTACCCTGCTGTTCCTCCTTGTTGCGCCCTTTGGCTTGCTGGCTCAAAAAGGAAGGGTTCAGCCAGATACGCTGTCTGCTGTACGTGAATTTTTACAGGTCAGTAAGGTGTACCAACAACTTCCGTTGTCGATGGACCTTTTGGTGACGCAGATCGCGAGTTCCGCGGATTCCCCTAATGACACTGTTCAGGTAGAGAGCCGGTTTTTCCTGGATAAAAGCCAATGCTACGTACGGTTAGGGGAAATGGAGCAATTTATTGACGACTCTCTGGCGTTGATGGTAAGTAATCAGGCGCAACGAATGTTCCTGTCCTCCAATGTAAAGTCAGTAACTGCCCGTATGCAGCTGCTCAGCCGTTTTTGGACTGGGGATTCTTCGGTTCAGCAGGTCGCCAAGCAGTTCAATGCTGAAATCATTCGCCCCGCCGAAGGTAAATCCGTCATCCGATTATCCAGTAGAAGCCAGTTGTATGGCACTTCCCTTCCTCGAGAAACAATTGAAATGCAGTGCAATTCCAAAACAAAGCTGCCGGAAAAGGTAATTCAATGGAAAAGGAGACTTCTTCCTTTAGAAGAGGAAGCTTATAAAGCCCTGAGCACTAATCCGGAAAAAGTATCCTCCCTATTGGCAGTGGAAGGCAAGGGATACTTTTTCATCAGCGAGCAGGTCACCACCTTTCTTTATCGGGAAATAGGGTATGGGCCTTCCCTAAAGCTTCCAGCGACCATAAAGGATAGAATCAGCAAAAACAGTGAAGGAGATTATGTTCCCGTGAGAAGCTACGCAGGTTATGCCGTAACCATTAACTAACGTAATTATTTTCCATTTCTTATGCAACGCAGCACCCAGCATACTAGCCTCAACTCTATCAATCGGAAAGTTTCCGGGCTTTTTACAGTACTGCTTCATCTAAAAAACGAAATACCGCTGTTTCGAAGAGCGATAGCCTTGGTTGTTATTCTTACCTGGGCCGCTCTAAGTTTGGGCATAAAGGCATATGCAGGAGGTGATGGGGGAATTGAAGACAACCCGGTAATCGCACTTCTTTCCGGGGCTAACCTTGCGAAGGATAAATTTATTATACAATCCTTTCAACCTGGTGAGGACAATTTGCCTCCTAAGATCAGAAACATTATCCGGGTCAGAATTAAGGAAGAGTACAAGGAAAGCATTATCCCTTCCGATTTTATAGCCACTGTAAAAGTGAAAATAGAATATGGGCATAATGCGTACAATGAGCATAGCATAGATCAGACCTTTGTCGTATCCTTCAAAAAAGGCGCTGGTGTCAAATATGATGCAAAGCAATATTTCAGCTTTGAAGGCGCCAAGCATGTTAAAGTAACAATAACGGATCATGTCACCCCGGAAACAGTAGGCAATATTCCCATAGGAGATCTCCTTTCCCTGGAGAGTGAAATGAGGGTGACCCGCTACTACCAGTTAAATTCAGGTGTGCTTCCTTCCATGTTCTCCACGTCGTTTGCACCATCCTCTGCCCCGGTCCCGGACGAAATGGAAGCGACTTGGGCCTGGCCTTCTGGGGCCGGGCATACCCACACGCAGTTGGAATGGACCTGGTTGGAAGAAGGAATGGAGTCCGTTTACCATAATGAAAACCAGGTACTTGATGAAAGCCTGCTGTTTAAGAACAACACCAGCCGGGTTGATTTGCGCAGAGGCGTGAACTCTTATCGTATACCTCTGTTATATGGGGGGAAAGGACATCTTTACTGCAGGGTAAGAGCTGTAAATATAAAAACGGACGGAACGCGCGAGGATGGACCCTGGTCTGTTTCACGAAAGGATCTTTTTGGGGGGCATAATGGCTATTTGAACTGGCAGGCTGCCATAACCTTTGCTGAGGATGGAAAGAGAAAAGCGATGATCCAGTATTATGATGGGTCTTTACGCAGCAGGCAAACCGTTACCAAGGATAATGAAACGAAAACCGTTATTAGTTCGGAAACATTTTATGACGGGCAGGGAAGGCCTGCCATCCAGGTACTCCCTGCTCCGGCAAGTAAAAATATAAATACAATTTCTTATACCAGGGGCTTGAACCTTTTTGGTAAGGATCCTGCTTTGGACCTTCCTAATGATCAGACTGCAGAGGACGACCCGGCTGCTTTCTTTGATTTAAAGCCCATAAACGTTCTCGGTGCTGCCAGCCGCACTCCCGCTTTGCAGTCCCGTTCGGTGGCTGGTGAAAATGGAGGCGCAGCACAGTACTATAGCGCAGCCAACCCGGATAAAAATGAAGAGCTAAATCAGAACGTTCCCGATGCCCAAGGTTATCCGTACACCGTTACGCGGTATACCCCTGATGCTACAGGGAGAGTGATGGCGCAGAGCGGGGTAGGAGCGGAAATGAAGATGGGCAGCGGGCACGAAACCAAATACTATTATGGAACACCCTCTCAGGAGGAGCTTAAAGCTTTATTCGGGACAGAGGCGGGCCACTATACGCATTATTTTAAAAACATGGTAAAGGATGCTAATGGCCAGATGAGTGTGAGCTACCTGGATATGTACGGGAGAACAGTCGCCACCGCCTTGGCAGGTATGTGGCCAGGGCAACTTTCTGAGCTGGATATGGAGCAGTATCCAGGTCAACAGTTCCAAACAGTGTCCAGGAACCTTTTGGATAAAAATACGAACCTGGCTAAAGGAAATAGCTTTGAATCGGTAAGTACCTTATTAGTGCCACAAGTAAACATGCTTCAAACATATACGTTTACGTATACCTTAATACCGGATAAACTGGAGCTTTCTTCTTGCGCGAATACTTCCCTCTGTTACAATAGCTTGTATGATCTGGAAATTTCCATTACCGATGAATCGGGGGAAAATGCGCCTAAAGTATACAAATTCAGCAATATAGATGCCAGTGGCACCTGCGGTACTAACCTAAGTCTAAAGTACGTGTCCGATGCAACCCGTCCCGAAAATGTTTCCATTTCCAACACGGAAATTATTATAAATGAACTGCTGGAGCCCGGCTCTTATCGCATCCGAAAAACACTAACGCTTAGTGAAGCTTCCCTTCAGAAGTTCCGGGAGGAATATCTCACCTTGAATAAAGGTATCTGCGAAACAGAAGAACAAATGGTGGAAAACCTTTATGCTACCTTAAAGAGCATTACCGGGTGTGAGGCTACTTCCGGGCCGGATGCCTGTACTGCCTGTAAGGCTGCATTAACCACGCTGCAGGGTGATCCGGAGCTATACGAAGCAGCAAAGCTTTCCTGCGAGCGCCTTTGTAATGAAAAATCCCAGGAATTAGCTACCAAGCGGTCGCTTATGCTGGCAGATATGCTGCCTTATGAGGGGCAATATAGGAAGGAAGGGGGTTCCGGACCTATGTTTAATAAATACAATATTCCACCGACTTCTCATCCGGAGAGCAAGGATCCCGAAGACGTTGAATCCTTACTGAAATATCACCCTGAGTTCAATAAACTGATATACGCTGAGCAGCACTTGGTGCCGATTTTTGATTGGGTTCAGGTCTTCCGTAATATTCCTGATTATAGCAACGGTATAGCTTATTTGAATAACTCTTCAGGTGCACTTAACGATCCTTTTTATAACCTTGACGATTGGTTGATTTATAACCCTGACGATGGGTTGAAAAAATCTATAGTTGCAAAGATTAATGGAACTGATCTGGAATATGCAGGCGGTAAAAGCATGTGGCAAATTGCCTATGGGAATACTGTTTGTAAAACTATCGTTAATCCTCTGGAGCGGAACGCTTGTTACGCCAAGCCCATGCCTTCCTCCATTGATGCGCTTACAGGAGACCAGAAAAATGAGGTGTGGAAATTGTTCCGGATCCTTTATATCATGGAGCGTACCAAAGATTTGAATGCCTACCTTAATGCGAAGGTGCAGCTGGCGGACAATGGCGCTCTGGTCGATGAGGGCTACCTATTGCGCTTCCCTAAGGACATAAAGCAATTAACCCTGCAGTTCGGCAAACAGGGAGAAGCGGAAGAGTGGGCTTGGTTCCCGGATCTTCCTTACCAAACCCCCACCACATTTCCGCCGGGCACCAATAACGGTACCAGTGTGAACGATGGGTACCAGAGCCGGTGCAGCGATTACATTGGCCAATGGAAGCAATCCTTGTTGGAATGCAGCCAACTACAGGGGCATCCCAGCAAGGATCAGATCTTGAATGAAATTACATCGGCCATGGTCAGCATTTGCCAAAAAGGCGCCAACGCTGCCAATCCTTTTGGGTCTTCTACGGTGGCACCTAGCGCGCCACAGGATGGTTCCTACCGGAGCTTTGAGGAAGCCATACTAGCCATTTTTCAGGCTCACGGTATTGCTTTGACTGATTTATGCAATCCTTATGTCATCGATTATCCCAAACCGTACGGTGCCGGGCGACGCCTGAGCAAGGAACAGATCGCCGTGGTGGAGAGTTGCCATTGCGAACAGTTTGGCAAGCTGAAAGCCGAAGTGGCGGCCTCAGAGAAAAATCCTGCCCTTTATTCGGAGTTCAATGCCTATATGGAGGCCACCTATAATGAAGGCCTGACGCAGGAGCTGTTTAATGCCCTCAAGGATAAGTGTCCATTGTTGGGTGCCACGACCTGCAAAGAAGTGAAAGAAATCAGGACCATTCCTGTCGGGGAAATGCCGTGCGGCTGTTCTGATATAGATGATGTAGCGGAGAACGGTTTTGTGCAGGTAGAGTGCATAGTGGGCCGGGAGTGTCTGCCGGTCGGCAGCCACTTTGCCCTTTCGGCAGCCCAGCCGATGCCGGCCTTCTTGAAATGCGGCTTTGAAGGCAATAAACAATGCCTGGACTGTGCCCAGCTAAGTAAGCTGACCGAGCAATTCAAACAAAGATTCCCCACATACTCCATACCAGTGTTGTCGCAAGCAGACCTTACCGCGGCACAAATAAATAACCATGTATTCTACCAAAGGTTTTTAAACTTCCATACCGGATTTGATTATTCCTGGGTAGAATACCTGCGGGCTGCCCGGGACGCCCAATGCAATCTAGCTACTTATGCTACCAATAGCGGCGCCCATCAAAAGGTGATCTGTAATAGCAGCCGGACGCTTGACGATCCAACTGATGTGGTGACTATTGAGGAGCCCTGCCAGCGCGCGCACGACATGGCAGTAGCCTGGTCCCAGGAACAATATCGGGTTCGCCGGCAAAAGCTACTGGAAGAATTTGAAACGCGCTATCGGGGCAAATTTCTGGAGGTACAACAATCGGAAGCCTTCAAAGTGGAGTATACCAACCGCGAATATCATTATACCTTGTATTATTATGATCGGGCGGGCAACTTGGTTAAAACCGTGCCGCCAAAGGGTGTTCGTCCGGACTTTGTCGGTTTCAATCCCCAGCATGAGTTAGCTACTGATTATCGTTACAACAGCCTGAATCAGATCGTAGAGCAGCACTCCCCAGATGGGGGCACGTCCAAATTCTGGTATGATAAAGTGGGCCGCTTGGCCGTAAGCCAGAACGCGGAACAGGTGAAAAGCAATAAATACAGCTATACGCGTTATGACGAGCTGGGCAGGGTCATCGAAGTGGGGCAAAAGCAGAACAGCCGGGCAATGTCCCAAACGATCAGCCAGGATGAAGACGATTTGAAATATTGGACCAACGTGGAAGCGGCGGTTAAAGAAGAGGTTACAGTAACGGGTTATGATGTTCCCTTTGCTATCCTCCAACCAGATTTTCCCAACGGCATATTTGCTGGTACCGAACTGGAGCAGCATAACCTTCGCAACCGCGTAACTTATACGGCGGTCAAAAAGCTGGGAACTGCAGATGTCTTGGACTATTATACGGCTACGTTCTACAATTACGATGTCCATGGAAACGTGGACCGGCTGGTGCAGGATTATAAAGGCATTCCGGAAATGTCCGGAACCAATAACCGGTATAAAAAGGTTTTTTATGATTACGACCTGATCAGCGGAAAGGTAAATGGCCTAAACTACCAACCTGGCGAGCCAGATGCCTTTTATCACCGGTACACTTACGATGATGAGAACCGGCTTTTGAAAGCAGGGACCAGCCGGGATGGCATAGAGTGGGAGTGGGATGCGGCTTATCAATATTATAAACACGGCCCGCTGGCCCGAACCGAGCTGGGGCATTTGCTAGTGCAGGGGGTAGATTATGTCTATACCTTACAGGGTTGGTTGAAAGGAGTAAATCCTGCTTCTGAAGCTACAAGTGGAGGAGACGCTTGTACGCCGGGCACTGCGGTGGACAACCTCATGGTAAGCATTCGTAATACAAGCCTGCCGGCACAGTACATTGCCCGCCAGAGCATTACCTTTGAACCTGGCTTTGAAAGTGGGACAGCAGACGCTTTTGAAACCGAGCTGAACAGCAGCCTTGCTGTCTGCAGCCCTGCCGGTGGAAGCAATACGGTAAGTGGGAATAATGCTTACCAGGTGGCAAAGGATGCTTTCAGCTATAGCTTGCACTATTATAAAAATGACTATAAGCCCATAGGGACAAATGCGCCTGGCTTTGTTCAGGTATTGGCTCCGCTGGAAGTTTCTGGTAATCACGGGTCTCTATACAATGGAAATATCGCCGCCATGGAGGTGAATATACCTAAGCTTGGTAGTCCTTTGGTATATGCGTATCGGTACGACCAGCTCAACAGGCTGGTGAACATGGATGCCTACAGCTTCTGGAGCAACAACCGATTAATGCCAATGGACAATGATCAGTACAAGGAAATAATCAATTATGATCCCAATGGTAATATCCTTAATTATTACCGTCAAGGAGATGTTGGACTGATGGATTATTTGGTCTATCAATACAATGCAGGTTCTAATCAACTGAACAGGGTTTCAGATCAATACGGAATAAATAGTCGGTATTCCAACGATATTGACTGGGGAATTAGCTACAACTATGACGCGATTGGTAACTTGATAAAGGAGGATGCCGATATAAATGCGAATGATCGTGAGTTTAGCTGGAATGCTTATGGGAAGATGACAGAGGTCAAAAAAAGTAGTGGTGATATCAAGTATTCTTACGATCCAGCTGGTAATCGCATTACCAAATCCTCAAACTCTATAACTACCATATATGTGCGGGATGCTCAAGGAAATGTGTTGAGTGTTTATGAAAAGGAGGCCTCTAGTGGGATAAAGCAAGCCGAAGTTCATTTATATGGCAGCAGCCGTTTAGGAATAGTTGGAGAACTGACAAAAGGGCCTGAAACAGTCAGCTTACAAGGAGGGTTCGGTTCAGCAAGGGTAAGTTTCTTTACAAGAGGCGAAAAGGTGATGGAACTGAGCAATCACCTGGGCAATGTGCTGGTAACAGTTTCTGATAAAAAGATTGCTGTGCCTTCACCGTCCGATGGAGCCTTTGACCATTATGAGGCAGATTTGGTAAGTGCCTCGGACTATTCCCCCTTCGGCATGGTACTGGAGGGAAGAAATTGGAATAATAATGTGTATAGGTACGGGTTCAACGGCAAGGAGAATGATAACGAGGTAAAGGGCGAGGGCAATCAGCAGGATTATGGAATGAGGATCTATGACCCAAGGTTGGGAAGATTTCTGAGCGTAGACCCGCTGACAAGGAGTTATCCTGAACTGACGCCTTACCAATTTGCAAGCAATACTCCTATAAAAGCAGTAGACTTGGACGGGCTAGAAGCTTCTTGGAAACCGAAGGGACAGACACTTGGTTTAGCGCAAATCGGTTCCCGATCAGAAAGTACCAATCAATCTGCTGCCAGTATACAGAGAGTAATAAAATCTCAGGAAATTCAAGTACAGAACCAGAAAGTACAGGCATTAATTCTTTCTCAGCCAAAGCAGGTTCTTAGCTCAGATAATAGAACAGAGTATCAAAGGCAACAATCTGCTAACGCTGCTGCTGAAAGGGCTCATGATGAAGCAATATCAGGCGCTACTATGGATCCAGCTTCAGGTTTTCATGCGGGGATAATTTTAGATGATGCAAGAAGTACAATTCAAGCACCACTTGTTTTTAGTGCAGGAGCAGTCCGTGCTTACCAAGAAAGCGATGGATGGGGCGTGGCTAGGAACACAACCGGGCTTGCGTTATCTGTACTTCCTTTTATATCGAAAGCAAGTTCTGGAAAAACGATAGGGTTAGGCCTGAAGGAGGATTTAGCTAATTTTAGGAGAACTGATGCAATTACCTATTTGAATGCGGGATGGCAAGTAGAAGGTTTAACAAAAGTTAATTGGGGAAGAGCTTCTATAGATGACTATTACTTCAGAGAGTCATTTAAGGAGGCAGCAAATAATGCCAGTGCTATAAAGTTTGATGTTACACATTTTAATCCTTTTCATACAGATCCTAAAATGACAAATTTCGAATTTAACCACATAACGAGTAATCCTACGCTTATGAATAAAACGACATTCATACAAAACGGAAGTGAAGTGATTTGGGACGGCAAAACCTTTAATAAAAAATAATGGAAATAATTACAAATTTAAAAGAAGCGAATCTTTTGTTGCAGCGCTTTCAAGGTGCAACGGCACAATTATATGCCTATAGTTTAAGTTTACGGAGGATGGCTATTAAATTAATTCTACCCCAAAAGAATGAAGTTGCTTATATAATAGGAGTTTGTTGCGAGCATTTGGTCGCCAGCTTTGATTGGAACAATGCTAACCTTTCAATTTTGACTGATGATAAATTGGATACAGGTGAAAATATGACTAAAATTATTGATAAGGATTCTGGATTCGAATTAATTACAGTAGGGGGATTTACGGTGGCATTTGGCTTGGAGGAGGAGTTCGGAGATTCTTTCGAAGATTTTATTAAGGCTAAGTAATGCAATTACCCGGGACGAAAAGATGATGGAACTAAGCAACCACCTGGGCAATGTGCTAGTAACTGTTTCTGATAAGAAGATTGCTGTGCCTTCCCCGTCCAATGGAGCCTTTGATCATTTTGAGGCAGATGTGGTAAATGCCTCGGATTATACACCTTTCGGCATGCAACTGGCAGGGAGAACTTGGAAAAGTAACGTGCATAGTATGTATCGATATGGCTTCAATGGCAAAGAAAACGATAACGAGGTTAAAGGGGATGGGAATCAGCAGGATTACGGAATGCGAATCTATGACCCAAGGCTCGGGAGGTTCTTATCTGTTGATCCACTAACGAAAAGCTATCCATGGAATACCCCATATGCTTTTGCTGAAAACAGCCCAATTGAAAACATTGATTTAGACGGTTTAGAAAAGTATACTGTTCATTACCGTGTGAATGATGGAAAAGATAATATAATAAGAATTATTACGGACAACTCATTAAAATATATGGGAATAGATGTTTTTGGTATTCCTGTTAAGCCACGGATAGTTGAATTTATAAGAGAAGATGGCAATGGTAGAATATTGAATAAATCAGGCGAAGTCCCACTAAAGAACTTTGGGAACACACTTTATATAGGGCCTTGGAACCATAAGTATCAAAGTGGACCACTTAAAGGGACAGATCGTTATGATTTCCCAGCATTTAACTCTTTGGAGGCCGCAGGCAAAAAGCATGACTTGGCCTATGCAAGAATACCTACAGAAGGTTCAGATGGGGCAATTAGGGAATTAAGGGCGTTAGATGCAGATAAACAACTTGTGTTGGACGCCTTAGAAGTTATCCGTTTATATCGTGGTGGAAAAGAAGATCCAATCAATCAACAAAAGGTTTCTGGAGAGACATATGATGTAGCCCAGTTTGTAGCATCAACCTTTACTGCTATAGTAATTGAAAAGAGCATCTGTCTAGGCGTGAAAAAAGTTGGTGAAGACTTAAAGGAAACTGTGGATAAGGTTATTTCTGTAATAAAGGAAGGAGTAAAAAGTCTGGATAATATTGATAAGCTTGCGGCTCCAAAATAATTCTTATTGCACCTTTAGAGTAACTTTTATTTTTAGTTTAATTAATACTTATGAAAGTGTTTATATGTAATAAAGAGTGTCTAATGCAGTGATTACAAAATGTTTTATCCAGAAAAGTAGATCGTGGACAGACAAACAATATTTTCCAATTTTAGAGGCGCCAAAATATTTAAATGCTTTACAAAAGAAAACAAATAGTAATTATTTTACTTTTATTCTTCTTACTATTATGGGGGTGCGAGGAATATTGCAGACGCGTTATTGGTGGATGGTCTGGAAACTTTTCGTTTGCTGAAGTATGGACTCTTGATGCAACAGAGAAAGAAGTTATTGAAGTCATTAAAGAGCTTAAAAAAGAAAATCCAAGTCTGCGACCTCCCACTGAAATTGATCCAAAATATGTAAGGGATAGCGGATATATAGAGGAATCGTTAGATATGCTTGTCTATAGAGAGCAACTTAAAACAAATCCAACTTTGAAGCCACCTCCTCATAGACCCGAAAATTCTTTTGGAAGTGCAAAGACATCCTTTAGAGATTTTTACCTTCATGTATACTTTTATTATTCAGATACTAAGGAAGTTATTCATGCATTTACTAGACCTGATTCTGACAGTATTAATACTGTATTCGGTTTTTATAGTATATCGGATGAAAGCCATAATAACGAGAGATATATCAATGCAGATTTCTGGTATTTAGCTAATAAAAAACAAATAAAAAAGTTTAAAAAGCTAATTCTTAACCCAATTAAAGTAAAGATTAAGGAACGGAAAAAAATTAAAGATCAACTCGGTAAATGAAAATTTCGAATGAGGCTGTAAAATAATTTGTATAGGCGTTTGAAAAGGCATTCATCAGAGTTGGCGCCTGTTTTCAATAATAGTTAAGACAGGAAGGCTTTGACCCCTGCGGCAGAAATCGGAGGCGATGACAGGTCTTTAATACGACTCGCCAGCTTATTTTATAGGTAAGCTTACTATTTTGATTACTTACTGATCCAAACCATTTGTTGCAAATATTAAGTTATGTTTTAAAACAATACGCTAGTTCTGTTTATTTTTTATGTTATTGATCTTCATTTCAATTGGATGTGGAATAAAAGCATATGTATTTAAGTGATGCGCAGATCATATTGCCTTAGAATAGAGAAAATTAGGTAGATACGGTTAAATATTAAACTAAGTAGCCTTATGAAAATTAAAAGAAGTAAATCTTGGGTTCAAGTAATTTTATTGTTGTTCTTAGGGTTTTTCTGCATATCATACAAAGCGTCTCCATGTGACCTCAATAGTTTTGCAAGCTATGAGAGTACGCTAAATAGTTCCGCGTATGCATCTAATTCCAATGAGGTGCCGATTGGGATCGGTGAAATTCAGACAAGCAGTATTAATATTAGCAAAGAATTATTAAGGGAAGTGTTTGGTAATAGAAAGGGTATATCAGTGGTTAATAGGAAATATAAATATTTTAAGTGTCCTTTCTTTACAAGCAAATATCCCAGTTTCCTTGCTCCCAATACCCCTAATGTATATAAGGGGAATGAGTCTTCAAAATCTTTAGAAGGAGGGTGTATTGAAATTTATACCCGATGTACAGCTCCTAATACGGTACCTCCATCTATCTATGCTTCACCAGCTTCCTTTGGAGGTTGTTCGGGAAATTATGCCTATCAATGGCAGAAGTCTACCGATAATCAGTATTTTACAGACATACCCGGTGCTTCTTCTCAAAACCTTTCCTATAATCAACCTCTGAATCAGGGAACATTTTTTCAGCGTAGGGCCACTTGCGGCAATGCTGTTAAGTATACCAATTCAGTCTATGTTTCTTTGGGTAGCTGTCCGTCATCTTCAATTTATGCTCGAATCGAGTTGGATAATCCTCGGCTTGAATATGACAGCTGGCCCGGGTCTGGTGGTTATGATGCTTTTGAAGAATATGCGCGGGTACTGCTGCGCTTCTATGCTAATGAGGCTTGCACTATACCCTTGACGCTCACCAGTCCTTTATACTTTACCCTTGATAATCATTATGTAAATCATGATGTTGCAAAAAACATTTATTCTCAAGGAGATATAGGTATGTATTCCAACCAACTGGTTTCAGCAGGAGTAAGTTCCTATACCATTTCAGAAGAATTCTGGTACTTTTACGGATACATCTCTTACAGTGAAGAATATCCGAACAATAATGTATATGAGAGTTTTGAGTCTAATACGTTTGTATTGACAGGCACTTCAGCCAGTTCCGCATTTATTGTAAAACCTGTAAAACTTCATTATTCATCCCATCCTTATTATTATTATTATAACCCATAATAAAGTGGAAGCGACTTTAGTCTGCATTTTTAGTTCGTTTGCTTCGTCAGCACGAAGAGGTGATCCTAAGTGAATTAGCAAATGTTTTTTGAAGAATAATTTTAATGTGTTAGCTTATGAGATGCGAACACAAAAGAGCCCGGCCGAATTTGGATTTGACCGCTATGATAAAGGGCGCCTTAAAAACGCTATGAAGAAGGTTTGCGACAAGCGAACTTATCTTCGCCTTCAAGCTGTCTCCTTGGTAGCTCAGGGTATGAGTATCAATGAAGTGTCTCGAATCGTTAACAAAAGCCTCCAGATTATTTATGTCTGGATAACAGCTTTTCTAAAACAGCATCGGGTCGAGGCGCTTTTTGATGCGTCCAAAAGTGGACGTCCCCTTTCCGCTCCCGGAATAACCGATAAACGGATACTTCGGGAGTTGAGACTTAACCCATTGAAACTGGGGTATTATACCACCACCTGGACCGTAGCCCTGCTGGCAAATCATCTCAGTAACCGTTATGGAACTCCCATCAGCCCCTTTACATTGTACCGGCGCATGAAGAAAATGGGACTACGCTGCAAACGCCCTCGCTATGTTTACTCTGAGAAAGAGCCTAACCGGGCTCAAAAAAAAGGGCGATTGTCCGAAAGCTAAAAGGGAAGAAGCCTTCAGCGGTTGTGCTCTTTGAAGATGAAATCATCCTAAGGCTCTTTCCAGTGCTCCGGAGAGCCTGGTCACTGAAAGGTGAACAGGCCACCATAGCCATTACCGGAGAGAACAGGCAGGGGGTGCTGTTCGGCATAATAAATATGAAAACCGGCCAACGCATCATCCTGCAAGGCAAGAGATTAAATCAGGCCAGCTTTCAGGATTTTCTGCATTTGATGCGGGAGCATTATCCAGGCAGAGCTATTTGGTTATTGCTGGATAAAGCAAGTGCCCATACCGCACCCAAAAGCCAAACCTTAGCTGAAGAACTGAATATCAAATTGATATGGTTACCGAAGCAATGCCCTGAGTTAAACGCAATGGATCATTTGTGGAAAGAGGTCAAATTGTTTATTCCGGGGAACCTGACCCCCTCATTCCGGATGCAAGCTGACCCCGTTTAGGGGCATGATGAGGAGCTAATAAAAAGAGCGTTTTGAGGATGTGCTTTTCCGGGCCAAAGATATTGTTTCGACTTGTGTCGCACTACTGTTTTTTTCTTCTTCTGGATTCCCCCTTCAACTCTATTCGATGGGCCTTTGCTGTCAACCTGTCCATAATGGCGTCAGCCAGCGTTGGTTCATTAATATAGGCATGCCACTTCGATACAGGAAGCTGCGAGGCGATTACCACCGACCTTTTCCCATACCGGTCTTCCAGGATCTGCAACAGGGCAACCTTCATGGTTTGGTCCAGGGGCTGCAAACCAAAATCATCCAGGATGATCAGGGGTGCCCTTTCCAGTTGATTCAGCACCTTGATATAGGTGCCATCCAGTTTGGCAAGCATGATCTTTTCGATCAGCCGGTTCATGTTCAGGTACAGGGCTTTGTTTCCCTGCAGGCAAGCCTGGTGGCCAAGGGCACAGGCAAGGAAGCTTTTGCCGCAGCCAGTGGCCCCGGTAATCAGCACCGTCTCTCCCTGGTGAAGGTAATGCCCCTCTATCAGGGCCGATAGCTGCTCCTTGCTGATCCCGCGGCCAGCGGAGCAGTCTACCTGTTCCAGGGTGGCCGGTAGGCGCAGTTTCGCTGCCTTTAGGTAGGTGGCCGTACGTTCCGAGGACCGCGCCAGTACTTCGGATTCCACCAGCCGGGCAATGAGCTCATGGGCGTCCAGTTGCTGGTGCAGCGGCAGCTCCAACTGCATTTTGTAAGAGGTGGCCATGCCCTGCAGCTTCAGTTGCTGCAGTTGTTCGAGGGTTTGTGTTGTGTTCATATTGGGTGTATTTGTTTTTGAGGGTGAGGGTACATAGGTATCTATCAGTAGTAGTGCTCCGCTCCACGGATATTGTCATGCAGGGGCAAAGGAGCCGCTTCCAGGATCAATGGCTGGCGGTCCAGCCCGCATTCCAGGATGTTCTTGATCATGGTATAGTTAATCCGTGTGCCGGTCAGTGCCCTTGCGCAGGCTGCCTCCAGCCGGTCCCGGCCAAAGGCGCTTTCCAGCATCAGCACACCAATGCAGCTCTTGTAGTTCTGTTCGGGGAAAAAGCTGGCTGTAAGAATGTGCCCGACCACCTGGTGGGTATGGGTGCCGACCTTACAAGCCTTTTCCAACAGCTCTTCCGCAGTCCAGCCCATCACCTTGTGGGCATGGCGGTGACTGGAGGGCATGTGGTCCGGCAGGGTATTATAGCCCTTCAGGGTATGGCTGCGCCGGTGGAAGGCGATGCGGGAGTGCTCGTAATACACCTCCACGGTCTTGTTGTCAAAGAGGACCTTTACTTTCTTGCCCACGTAGGTAAAGGGAATACTGTAATAATTGCGGTCCTCGGGCAGTTGTATATGGTAATTACGCTGCACGGTGGCCATGGTGCACCGTTTCAGTACAAAGGCTTCGGAGGGCAGTTCCTTAAGCACCGGCCGCTCATATTGTTCAAAGAGATGGCGACGGCTGTAGGAAGAGCCCTTATAGGCCTTGTCATTGAGCTTTTGCAGCTGCAGGGCTATGGCTGCATTGAGCTCTCCCAGGCTGGTAAAGACCTCGTTACGTAAAGGAGCATAGACGTGGGTATAGACAATGCTGACGCAGCGTTCCACCATGGCTTTGTCGCGGGGCTTGTAGGGCCGTGCGGCGCTGAAGGTGGTGGCAAAGTGCTCACTGAGCTGGTAGCACATGTCGGTAAAGAGGGGTTCATAGCGGCTGGGGCGTACCACGGCAGTCTTGAGGTTATCACAGAGGATGGTCTGGGCAGCGCCGCCATAAAAGGTGAGCATGGAGTTGATGCAGTCGATAAAGTCATAGGTGTTTTGGGTATGTACGGCCTTGCAGAAGACCAGTCCGCTGTGGGGCAGTACCGAAACAAAGACCTGGCAGGGGATGATCTCCCCGCTTTCGGCATCGGTATAGGAAAGCTTTTTTCCGGCAAAGTCAACCATGATGGTCTGGCCGGCACGGTGTTCCAGGTGCATGACGACTTCCTTTTGCTGGAGGTATTCGCTAAAGCGAAAGCAGTACTGGCTGTAGTTATAGCCATCGGGATGTTGCTCTTTGTATTCCTGCCAGAGGAGCTGCCGGGTAACACCAACCTTCTTTACTTCGGTTTCGGCATAGCAGAAGTGGTGGAGCAGGGAGGTGTAGCGTTCGCTTTTGAAGGTGGTGGTATCGTCATTATAGGCAATGGAAGCCAATTGGTTATCATCAGCCGGAGTGGATGGCTCTGTGTCGGTGTTTGCAGTGCGGGCCAGGTACTTTTTTACGGTATTGCGGGCCAGTCCTGTATGGCGTGCGATGGCTTTTATGGAGAAGCCGTCGTTTTGGAGTTGAAGGATTTGTTTGAGTTGTTCCATTTCTATTGCTTTTGCTGCCATTGCTCCTTGTTGATTTTATAGGCGCAAATGACGAGGAAAAGCAGCACCGCAGAACGCTTTATTGCCTGGGAGAGGGGTCAAAATGTTCCGGAACTGGCCGGTTGACATTCCTTTCCCAGGGGGTCAACATGACCCAGAATGGATCGTAAACCGGGAAGGAAAACCTATACATGGGTGGGGTCAGCTTCGTCCGGAATAAGGGGGTCAGCTTGAAAACGGAATTAGGGGGTCACAATACGGTTCTTCGTCAATTTTGGTGGTAGAGGTCCGATCCAAGGATCATTCGTTTTTTCAAAAGTTCAAAACCGGCCCTACCATACATCTGCCGTTTGACGGTTTTTAGTTTGTTTATTTGTCCTTCGACTTGCCCATTGCTCCAAGGTAATGTAAGAGCATTTTGCACCGCTTCAATATCGCTCAATAGGCCCTTGGCAAAGCCCTTCAACTCCCGAATGGACGATGCTCCTACTTCATCAATCCATTCCTTTAGCAGATGGCCCTGCCTGTTTTCCATCATATCCCGGAATTTGAGGGCCAACATGCGGGCTTCCTTTACATCCTCGGACTTCTCGCAGATGTCCCGGACCAAGACTTTATCCTTTTCCGATAGCTGCTCCTCCTTTTTGCAAAGTAGTACCTTTACACTTGATGCCTTCCATGATAATACCGGAAGCTTTACTGTACGTTGGCTACCCCTTCTTTTACCATAGGAATTCAGGTATTCATATAGAATAGTGCGGCCTCCATTGTATCCCTGGGCCTTTATCTCTTTGAATAGCTGCAACACTTCCACCTGATTGTCTTCCAGCATTCTTGCCTGCAGGTAATCACTGTAGGAGCCAAGGTTAGTTGATTTAACTCCCTTCTTTTTCGGCGGCTCATGCAAAAAAATGTATTTGCGTACCGTATTTCTGCTTATTCTGAGCTCCCGGGCGATAGCCCGAAGGGTCTTTCCCCCAATATGCATTTCCCTTACCTGCTGTACAAGTTTAAGCCTTGGCGACGGTTCTGGGGCAGACTGAACTTCCATGGGCGCCGCCTGCACTTCTACAATTTCGACTTGGTTGGTTGCAAATTCATTAACAGGTAAGGATGATTGTGCGGCTATTATTTCCTGGCGTTTGCGCTCCAATAGAGTTTTCAGGGCGTCACCCATGTTTTTAAGCAAGTGCCATCGGTCTGCCACCTGTGCAGCCTGGGGCAAGGCATTGGAAACTCCGGACGCATACCGGCTGAAGCGGTCGCGGGAAACGACCGAAACTTCCTGTCGAGGCTTAAACCAGTTCTCCACGGTTTGTGCCTCCCTGTCTGGAAGCAGATCCACGATTCTGTGCTGCTCGAGGTCGACGACCACAGTTCCGTAATTGACCCCCTTTCTGAAAGCCCAGTCATCTATACCCAAAGCATGGGACGTAGCTTGTTCTGGCAGGGCCTGGCTATGGATAAGCCGGATCAGAGAAGAACTGCTGGTGGCAATGCTAAGCGTACGACAGAGCCTTTTACCTGCGTTTCCGCCCATCAGAAGCGCTATAGTCAAAAGCTTTTCCCTAAGCCGGTCAGAGCAACGCTTGAAAGGTTGAATAAAGTGCGAAAATCTTTCGGTAAATATTATCCGGCTGCAATCTTCATTTTGACAGTACCACTTTCTGGCTTTTACTTCTATGCAAACCTTATTGCCGAATGCCGGCAGGTCATTTATTTTCCGGCGATAGTAGCTATGAAGCTGCCTACTGCTTTGCTGGCAACTGGGACAGGCGCCTTGGGTATTACGGCTTTGTACGGTTAAAATAGCCTGATTATCCATTTTCTGAAAGCCTATTAACTCGAAAAGGTCCGTCGAGCCAAAGGCAAGCGCCTCTGAAACCATCCTTCACTATCCTTTTTCCCTATCATACAACAAAATACTAATTATAAAAAGTTAAAATGTTTACCACCAAAATTGACGAAGAACCACAATACCCCGGAATCTACAGTCAAATCGGATATTTCTGCGAATCACCAGTATGCAAACATTGCAGAACATGCTGATTTCGCTGAAACCTATATTTTAAAGCTAACCGACTTCCAGGCAAAGCATCGAGCAGGCATTCTATCAAAGAACTTTTGGCTTAAATCTTTCTTCAAATAACATTTGCTAATTCACTTAGATTTACTGGTTGGACTCCTCTCCTGCCTTTGCTCAGCTTGCTTATAATTTTTGTTATGTTAAGTAGAACTTTTGCTACTCCCCTGAAGTGGGCCACGGGCCTGCTTTTCCGATTAAGCTCTTGGATATTATTATGTTAAGTAATGGCGTCGGGAACCAGAACCTTTTTTCTTTGAAGGAAAAAATATTGCGGCGGTTATAACAATAAAAAAAACGAATGCCTCCGGCCTGGAATTTTACTTTTATTTGCAGAAATGAAAATTACGCAAATGGAAAATATGAAAACCCCGCGGCACTCTATTGCAAACGTGTTGGCAACTCACTTTGGCTTAACAGAACGAGAACTTCAGCCCATTCAGGAACTTTTAGACCAAGCGGCACATCAGCCTGATTTGCAAGCGGCTTTAAGTGAAAAGATATTAGAGATATCCGCATTTTTTAAAGTACAGGGTGCTGACAATATTGATAAGCAGGCATACTTGATAAAGTCCCTCCAATATCAATTTTGTCGTAATTAAAGAACCTTTCTTTATGCCAGGCAACCGGTGTTCGGAGAGGCCTAAGAAAGCTTTTCCGAAATGGCTCTGCAATTTCGTGCTGTTAAGTCATAGGTCATGAATTCTCCCTTATGGCTACAACGAGGTCCTGTATGGTGGTGCAGCTCTCCATTTCCGATGGTTTTAAGCCCGTCCCAAAGGATGCCCGGCCGCTGTTAGCATTAGCGATTACCGTATCCGCTAAATGGATGGTTTCCCGGGAAAGCCATTTGCCCTGTTCTTCCCCTTTGTCTGCGGCGCTGTATAAAGGCAAGTGCACCTTCAGCACCTTTTCGTATTGGTTGCGGTGACACTTTTGCGTAAACTTTTGAAAATGAAGGATAAACCATAGCTCAAACGCCTGATTGCTCCAGGCAACCTGGAGGCCATTGGCCAGCGCAAGCTGTACCGCTTTGTCAAACTGGTCATCAGTAGAGTCATCCTTATCAAATACCACCCAGTATTGATCCACAGTGGTGTTGTTGGCCTTTTTCTGGGCGATGGCTTCCTGCACGACTGCCAGGGCATTGCCGGTTTTTACACGTTTTGCCCTTTTCTTAAAAGAGGAGAAATAACCTACCTCGGTCTCGCCTTCACAGTAAATCAAAAAGCTTTGGCGCATATTTTTTCCCTGCAGCTGCCGGGGGTGGTATTGCTTACTCCTGCGCTGGTCCCTTTTGCTCATGTATCTGCTGTTCTAAAAAGTTATCCAAATTTCCCAAAAACGGCACTCCTCCATATTTGCCTTCAATATAGTTCTGTTCCAGGGCCTCTGTATTCCGGGCTTTACCCTTATTGGTTTTGTAGTCTGCTATGGAGTAAAGCCGGGTGGCACCCAGGGAGTCCTTTTCCGTTAGCCATACTTGGTCACGGCGCAAAAGCCTGGCATTGAGGATATTGGTATTGTGGGTAGTAAAGATCAGTTGTGCCCCATTTTGATTGAGCTTTAAATCTTGGAACATAAGAACGAGCCTTTCCATTAAATTCGGGTGCAGCTTGGAATCCATTTCGTCAATGATCAGGACCTCCCCAAATTCCAAGGAACTGAATATTGGTCCCGAAAGGTTAAACAGCTTCTTGGTGCCGGCGGATTCCTGCCCATTTAAAAGCAGTTCCTTTTGGCCAACAGGTTCCCCTTTTTCGTTATAGAACATATGCACGGTAGTAATCTTTGGATCTCCGTCAACAGACCGGTAGTTCAGCTTCTCGATACTGGTATCGGCAAAGCGGACCAAGTCTTCCATCTTTTGGGCAATGTTGCTGTGCTTTAGGATCTCTTCTCTGGAAATTTCCTCAAATTCTTCATCCAAGTGGCCCTGTAAAAGGTTCAGCATTGCGAACCACGAAACAATGTTGTTAGCGACCTCGTCATTTAGCTGAAATGCCAAAGTGGATACCAGAACATTCTTTTTGGCCAGCTTTTGGTCGCGAATCACTTTGCCTACCTTGAAAAGAGCTGGATGAAAGGAAAGCTCATCCTCTTCACGGAAAAACACTTCCCTTTCTTTACTGCGAAGCTTTAATTCCTTTTGGTACAACCATTCCGAAACTACCCGTTCATTTGTGATCTCAAAGCCATAGCGGTAAATAATATCCCTATTAGTGAAAGTAGCCTCAAACTCAGAAGGCTCTTTCTCTGTTTCCGCAGAAAAGGCAAAAGGCTCCGCCGGCAATTCTCCTTCTACATTACTGGGGGCAAACGAGTGAAGGACAAAATATCTCATCAGGCCTATTGCCGTGAGTAAGTTGGATTTACCACTGGCATTGGCACCATAGATGGCTGCTACGGGAAGGACGCTTAGGTCATTTGTCAGTTTTTCCTCAGCACGCTGAGGGAAATCGTACACTTCCTTTAAAGAAGAGGCTACCATGGATAGGTTAACCTCCTCTTTAAAAGAAAGGTAATTTTTAACTGAAAAATTTATTAACATCTAAATTTGCGGATTTATTGCAAATTTATGCTTTAATGTCTTTAAATGATTAGATTGATTGGCAGAATTGCTTGCGTTTAGCTTTCCTATACGGCAAATAAGCATCCTGAAATTGAATCCTCCCCTATGCCGGGTTTCTATTAAGTTAGAAAGAAACGGGTTAATAATCGACTGGGTGCAGCTCCGGCCTGTTCTATTACTTCAGATACAGGGCCCTCTGGTCAGGAAGCAAGAGAACTGTTCAAAAGCGTTCCGTCTTCCTCAAACTCATATTTAAACCTGTCCACTACATATTCAAAAGGTCCTGTTTGTTGAAACCGCCCATGGTTTATTTCCCGAAAATCCCTGAGTGAAATTTCCTTATTATAGTGACAGACATGCAGCATGGCAAAATTAATTGTACCAAACTTGGTCTCATGCAAATGAATATAATGGTTTTTCATGCCATCGGGCAAGTCGGCTAACGCATCTGATTGTATATTGATCTCATTAATAACCTTTGGAAGGTTATTCCCCCAGTAAAGCTTGGCTACATGTTCATACTGCCCAATAAATTGAGGATTTAGTTGTTTAAAATGTTTAGCCCAATGGCTTAAGCCATCAGACGATTGTATGCTCACAAGGAATCCATCAAAAAAGTAAAGGTATAGGCCGATGGACTCTATATAGAACAGTCCGTTGGGATCGGGATCTTGTATTGAAAGAACACGGGATAAGAAATCAATTTTTAAAGACTTGTTTTGGATTCCTTCTTGCAGGATGTCCCTTGTAGTTATACTATCAAAAACTTCACTCAACTCAAAGTCCCTAAGGAAATGATCCACCTGCCGTTTATTGAGTTGCGTGACAGTTGTTTGAGTCAATACGAATACAATGTTCTTTGTAAATATTTCTACAATGACATGTTTTACATCCGCGTTCTGGTCAAAGTTACCAAAGTAAGAATGTGCCTGGTCCGGATGGTATCCCAAGTGTTCTGCAATTCCATTTATTGAGGAGTTTTTTATTTCGTCTTTCAATTCGGCAAATCCTGTTTGGTCAGGAATGAAAATTCCGCTTGACTCTTTCTTCTTAAAGGAGGGAAATAGTTTCATAAGTTTTTATCTAAAAATTGCATTACAATTTAAGCCGAACATCCGGGTTCTGTATATTTATAGTCGGTAATGAGATGCTTAATTATCAACCACTTATTCACCGATTCTGTTCGGGATGATCCGGAAGCATTCTTTTGTTTTTTCTATGCGTGAAATCCTGATCCAGGCTAGCAAATACATGCGAGTCCGGTCAGGAACCGATTACCGTTAACGTAATACCGCCTTTCCCTTTCAAATAGGAATTAACTACGGCCAAAAGGCTTAATTGCTCCTGACTTGGATTATCGGCAGATAATCCAGGTTGTACAATAAAAATTTCAAACTCCACCGAAAACCCTTTCCTTGCAATTTCCTTAAAATAAGAGATTTTGTCCTTCGATCCAAGTTCAATTCTTGAGCAGGACTTTCCCTTCCTTTTTTTTGTTTCTCTTCGCAGCAAATGTTCGAAGAATTCCTGAGATTCTTTAAATTTCCAATTTAAGGATTTTACAGCTTGGCCGCATACTTCGTATAAATCGTCAACGAGTTTACTTATGCGACCCGCGTGTGCAAACTTCAGGTGGTAGAGTTGAATGTTTATATAATCGTCAAATTGTTTTACGGTGACTACATCGGCTATTTCCCCACTATAATCGTCATCATAAACAATATCGAAATCTCCTTCCTTTAATTCAGCGATAACATGAAACTGTATCGAGCTGGTCTTTTTGGGATCTATTCCCTGAGATTCTTGCCTTAAGTTTACGCCTGTCCAATCTTTTTTAATAATGTTCTCTTTCGGAAAGGAAGGCATTAAATGTTTTAGCTCCATATAGCCGTTGCCTGTTAAGGATGAACCATCAACGAACCACCAAGTGATCGGATTTTGATAAAAAAAATCCTCAATGGTAGATTGCCGTTTGCCTATCCTTACAAGGTATTTTTCATTCGGACCCGCAAATCTTTCAATTCTGAAATCATCATGCCTCCCATTATTAAAGAGCACCTGTTTAAACTTGATGTTTTCCTCTGGTGTTGAGAGAAGAAATATTAAGTCCCCGGATTCTGATGCCTCTATCAATTGTAGCTCTGTGTTATAAAACTCCACAGGAACTCCATTGATCTCAAAAAGAATGCGCTGCTCCGGGGAAAGAAAGACCTCCTCGTCCCAATCCACGGCAAATGGCAGGATTCTGGGGCGCATTGAAACTGAATGAGATATAAGTGTGTCTCTTAAAATTTCTTCTGGATCCACATCGCTAATCAACTTATTGCCGATAGCATGGAACCATTCTATCAGTTCCTGAATATCGCCATTCTTTCGGGCCCAAACCCTACCCTTATAGGAGCAACCTAGTGAGACTTTTTCGCCATTTTCGTAACCTGTACCATAAACAAAGGCTTTTTCTGCAGACTGCTTATCTGCTAATTCTAAGGCTTTTTCGATGTCGTAGCCTGTTCGCATGCTAAAGGAAATGTTCCTTCCCAAAAACTCCTTTAAACCCACATTTTGCAACCGCACTCTTTCTATTCCATGAAATGCCTTAAATATATTTATTTTATTTATAATTTCAGCATCCTTGCCAATAATGGCTTTAGCAAGGTCTGAATACATGCCGGCATTGTCGCTTGCATTAATAAAAAGCAGGTTGTTCTTTGTATCCCAATGAATTACGTAAAGATTCCAAAGTATATCATATATTTCTCTGGAATAGGCCCAGTCTATTTCTTGCTTTTTACCCGTGATAATAACCAACGTTTTTTCTTCCCTATTTATATCTGGGAATAAATAGTCTAGCTTTTCCACTCCCGGTAATCCTTCTTTGAAATTGTTGGGAAACCATTCGTTTGAATGGTTTTTATAAACTACGGTACTCAGCGCTGGCGTCAAACTCTGAAAAGGAATTTTACTTTCATCCAATTCTGAAAATCCATCCAAAAATTTTCTAAAGTCAATCTCTTTTTTGATCCGCGTTGTACTTACCTTGGGGAGTAATGAATTCCAGTCCGCACCCAAGGCATAAAAATCCTCGAGTTCTTTTTTTACATCAGCATCCTTCAGGTTTACAATAATGCTGGCGTTGCCGAGCTGCTCATCATATTTTGTCCTGGTGAATCTTCCAGCTAGCTGGACTGTAATGGGCAGGCTTTTTCTAATATTATGAAAGGCAGCTATCTTCAAGTTGGGTAAATCAAAGCCTTCTCCCAGCATGTCCACGCAAACTATGATCTTGGATACCTTTCTCAGTATTTTTCTTTTCGCTTCTTCTCTTTCCTGTTTACTCAGTCCTGTATGTATTAAAACCGGATTATATTCCGGATAGGCTTCATAAAGCGTAAATACTTCATTGGCTTTTACTTGGGTATTACAACGGGCCATTAAGATGTGATCATACTTTTCCAGATCGCTTTTGAGTCGATTTATTGCTGCCTCAACAATAACCGCATCGGCCTTTGCATTGTCCCACTCGTTTACCTGAATGAGCTCAATCCTTTTAAAGTACCCATCCTCCTGTGCTTTCTTCAGCGAATAGTTAAATACAAACTTTCCATCCAGGCTTTGACCATCATTCCTGAACGGAGTTGCAGTAAACTGAATAATTTTCTCTTTTTGGCACAAGCCCCGGAAATGCAACCAGGTAGGGGCCTTTACATGATGAGCTTCGTCTATAAAAATATGTGAAACATTCCGGCTCAACGAGACCTGCAGCTCCGTCGAGCCAGCACTGATCAAATCCATTGTTGTCACAATCACATTACACTTTTGTATAAACGAAAGCAGGTCGTCACTGGACTTGAAGTTCTCGTATAAAACTCCTACTATAGGTTTCAAGGCTTTTGATGAAACAATTCCAAATGCAGGTTTTTGCAAATGACCTAGCGTAACAAACTTTTCTGCTAATTGTTCCCGGAGAGGGTCGGATGGAACGATAATAAGCAATCGCCGGCACTTTTGGGCTATCAGCAAGGAAAGCATGGTTTCTGTTTTGCCGGTTCCGGTGGGCATAACCACGGTCCCCAGGTCCTCTTCAACTCTCCAGTGGGATAGCACACTGAAAATTGCAGCGATCTGTGGTTTTCGCAGGCCATAAACATCTTCAGCCAGATTCTCCTCCTTATAAGAAAACGTATCCGTCCAGCTTTGGTGAACCTGCTCTGGCTCAAATGGGTCGTTTAGGCCGGGATATTTCAGCCATGTCGGCTCAACAGAAGAATCATAGCCGTTTTCCGGAGAAAGTTTCCTGTCAACTGCCAGTATCCTGGAGAATCCTGCTGGGCAAGGCTTTCCTTTTTGAACAATACAAATGACTTCTCCATCTTCATTCCTATGCAGATGATATCCGTTAAAGATCTCTGTTGAAGATGAATGGAAAATTTCACTTGTAAATAGTTTTTGTTTTATCAGATTCTTTCCTTCTTTCTTGACGTTGAAAAGGTCGGGCAGTAAAAGTTTTTTCATCCAATGTTCTTTGGTTAAAAAAGCAATCACCAAAAGATCTAATAAGTGGTTGAGCTTAATTCCCCGAATGGAAACAGGAGATCAATGCCTGTGATCTTTTGACCTGCGCGGGTCATTGCCTGGCTTCACTGTATCACTATCGCGGATCGGGCCTGCATTTGGTCTGTGTATTTTAACTTCACCGCCTCCGCTATTTCCAGCGAGTTTTTTAGCCAACCTTTCTGCCGCTTCCTGAGTAGGCAGGATTGCAGAAGCCTTTTTGCCATTCTCTTTTCTTACGTTCCAGGTTTTCTGGCCGTTACTCTGAGTTACATGATAAGTTGCCATTTTTCTGACTTTAAATATTAATAACTGGAATAGCTGCTATGACAATGCCCTGAATTTGAAATTCATGGTCCAAAATAATTGGTTGATGTGCTTTATTCGTTGATCGGGGATATAGTATAACGACCTTTCCCCTTTGCTGGTATTCTTTTACAGTTGCTTCGTCATCTATAAGTGCAACAACATTTTGCCCGTTCTCTGCCGTAGATTGCTGCTTTACCAATATTAGATCTCCTTCGTTGATTCCCGCTTCGTTCATTGAATCACCTTTTGCTTTTAACATAAAATATTTTCCTCCTGGCCGGGCAATAGAAATAGAGACCGGAATAAAAGCTTCAATGTTTTCCTCTGCGAGTATAGGGCGACCACAGGTAACCGTTCCTAATAATGGAATAGCGACCGTTTGGGCGTTTTCGTTATCTTTTATATCTTTTAATAATTTGTAAGTGCCATCATCTTTCTTTTCTAAAAAGCCATTTTCTTCTAACTCCTCCAATAACAATGCAGCTGAACGAGGAGATTTATAGTTCATGGTGATCATGAGTTCACGGACAGAAGGAACTCTGCCATAACTCATTATGAAATTAATGACCTGCCGCAAGGCTTCTTTTGCTTTTAAGCCCAGGTTTTCTGCACTCATAATACGAAGTGTATAATGCTGTATTATTTGCAATTTAATGGTTTTCTTATATATGGTGTAGCGTTTTGCGATCGAATTTTGCGAAAAGCCTGTTCAAATCCCTCTTTTTTGTGAAAAAACTACGATTTTGCCTCTAATATTTGCCTACTTCCGTAATTGAATGGTTCGGGAAATTAATTTTCCATTTTGAACCCAGAAGTACGACGGGCCACCAGGATCCCAGTATTTTCCAAAAACTATCATATTTCTCTGATTTTACGCTGAACTGCCAACCTGTATCCCGTCAGCCAAGCAATTTTGTCCAATTTGACATCGTATAAATGTCCGTTTTCTTGTGGTTAAATGCCGTCCCTGGTCGCGCAGCGGCCGACCTCTGTGGCGCGGAACTGCTGCTCAGGCAGCGCCTTGTCCCGGCCCACTTCCAATTATCTTTTGACTACACGCACGGCATTCGTGCCGCCGTTGGCCTCGCTGATCCAGATAGAATAAACCTCTGCCGGTTAAGCACAGGCCATTCTCGACAATTTGAGGTTATGAAGCTAATAAGAAGGAGGCACCAAGGGGAAAAGGATAGTATCGGTTTCTTATGTGCGGAACTGTCTCCTTATTTAAATGATATGTAAACATATATTTAGTATCTTTACATAGGCAAGGAGGTTATGATCTTCTTCCTTTTTTCTTCATTTTAAATGTTTGTCTTATGACGAAAAAAAAGACTTCCCCGAGAAATGAGAAAAGCTTAGGTACAGCAGCCACTGGTTCTGCATCAGTATTGGAAATCCCCGAGACCAGTTACACAAAGGTGCCGGTCGGAAACATTTTCCCGGACCCGAATCAGCCCCGGAAATACTTCAATGAAGCAGATTTGAAGGAGTTGGCCGATTCGGTAAGGGGGCATGGGGTATTGCAGGCCATTACTGTTCGGCCTTTTCCCGACGATATACCCCTGCCTAAAGAGGCCCGGAGTCTGGCAGGGCCGGTTTTTCTGTTGGTGATCGGCGAACGCCGCCTGCGGGCCGCCCGGGCCGCCGGGATTTTGCATATTCCAACGGTTATTCGCAGCCTGAGTAATGCGGAAGCGTTGGAGATTCAGATCATCGAGAATTTGCTCCGAAAGGACATTTTACCCATGGAAGAAGCCGTGGCTTTTGCCTCCTTAAAGGAACGGTACAGTATAGAGGAGATCGCCCTGCGGGTGGGCAAAAGCCCCCAGTTTGTGGCAAACCGTGTGAAACTCAATGACCTGGTCCCCGCCTTTCAGGACCTGTTGGCCGCCGAGAAAATCAAATTAACCGATGCCGTAAATCTTTCCCGGTTTGCGGGCGATGCCCAACAGGAAATCCTGAAGAGCCTCAACGTTCCCGACGATTGGCAAGAGCGGCCGGACTGGCAGCCGGGCAACCTGGCCTATTACATTGACCGCCAGCAGCATAACCTGGACAGTGCGCCCTTCCCAATCGAAGATCCCGACCTGTATCCTGAAATGGGCGCCTGCAGCCTTTGTCCCCATAATTCAGCCTGTAACCAGCTTTTGTTCCCGGATATGAACACAGCGCGCACCTGTCATAACGGGGTATGCTTCAAGATCAAGTGTTCCCGAAACTATAAGCGGCAACTGGAGGAGCACCTGAAAGAACCGGATATGTTGTTTGTTACCAAGAGCTATTACCTGGATGATGACGCTAAAGCAAAGGTCCGCTCCGCCGAGGAAATGGGCGCTGCCGTACTGAACCGGGACACGTTTACCGAAATCCGGCCTCCCGAGCACCCGGGTTCCTGGGAAGACTATTTGAAAGAAAACGACCGGTGGAGCGAGGAAGAGGAGTACAGTGAAGAAGAGAATCGGGAAGCCGAACAGCAGTGTAAACAGGAGTGGGAAAGCGAGGTGGCCGACTACGAGCACGAGCTGGAACACTATAACCGGCAGCAGCAATCCGGAAATCTGCGCCGCGCCCTGGTGGTGGCCGGCACCGAGGAAGGCAGGATCATCGAGGTGGTCTTTACCCCGCAAAAAGGCGTTCCCCTGCCCGCAACGGAGGGCAACCGGGAGCTGGCCTGTGACCTGGAGATCAAACGGATGGAGCAGCGCGAGGAGCGGAATCAGGAACTGGACCGGGAAAAAGTGTACAAGCGGGCCAGTGCGGAACTGAAACACTGCGCCGCTTTTATCGACAGCACGGCTCCGATCGCAGGGCAGGAACTGGTGGCTTTGACCGTCCTTCTTTCCCTGTCCGGCACAGGGGCTGGCCCCGGAACCAAAGACTGGCTGGAAAAGCAGTTGGGCGCAGAACATGATTACCGGGGGCTGGCGCTGTTCGAAAAGCTACGGGAACTCCCCGAACCGGGCCTGATGTACCGCTTTATCCGCCGCTCTGTTTTTGATGGCCTGGATTCCACCGTCGAAACCGATTGGAAAAAGTATGGAAAGGCGGCAGCCCTTTATGAGCTCATGAAAATTTACCTGCCCGGCCAGTTGGCCGCTTATCAAAAGGAGCAGGATGAAAAAACCCTGAAGCGCCAGGCAAATGTGCAGGTGCGCATTGACGCCCGGAAAAAGGAAAAGCAACTGCTTCGGGCAGGAAGCCCGGAGGAAGAAAAGCAGCCGCAGGTACAAATGGCGGAACAATCCTGAACGGCCACCAACCGGGGAGGACTCCCCGGTTGGTATGATGATCGCGGGAGCGGGCGATCAGACAGTAAAACATATGTGAAAGTTTTTGCAGTTGAGCATTGAGGCTAAAGGCGTATGGTGTACCTTTAAGGATAAGCCATTCGCAATCAACCTCTACCGGATTTATTCTAAAGCATACGTTATGTTTATCAGCAAGGATGTCATCAGTAGCGGCGCCGTTCCGGCAACTACAGCCAAGCCCCTCAAAAAGGTACTTATTGCTTTTTTTATGATCCTGGGATGGCTGATCAAGATCATCTTCCTGGCTTCCCTGAAGCTGCTGGAATTCGTTTTTATGGTCCTGAAATACCTCTGCTATGGCTTCGCCCTTCTTTGTACCTTCAACCTGCTGCGAAGCAAATAAGCATACCCGTTATGGATAGCAAAAAAATCGATTCTTCAAAGAAAAGTGTGGCCTCTCTCCCATCCCGGGAAGGTGAACCTTTGGCTGCTGGTGCCCCGGTACGCTATCGGGGCGTGCTGACCCGTATCCTTTCCCGCGACCGCTGCAGCGGCAGGTATTACCTGGCCGGTTTCGGGAGTGCCGTCCCGCGTGAGGAGCTGGAAATCCCTGGATGATGCCATTCTGCTCTTCGATAACCTATTGTCGATTGGATAATCTCTCCGACCTTTATTTTTGCCGGGTAATAGGCTCTTTATGACCAAAAAAGAAGTAAACCAGGAGCAGAAAGAAAAGCGGAACGGCCATCGGTTGCAACCAGCAGAGAAGAAAAAGCTCTTGCAGAAAGACGCGCGGTTTCAACTGGTTGGGGAGAAAATACTGTCGGGCGAAGTAAAGCGGTTTTCGGATATCTATGACTTCCTTCCCCCTACGGTTCTTGCCCATACGCTGAAAAAAAATGTCAGTGTGTTTGTGGACCTGCAGCAAAAGGACCCTTACTTTTTCCGTGTAGGAGAACTCCTGAAAATCGCGAAACTCTGTGGCGTGGAGGGCGCTGCAGTGCTGGCGCTTATGGAAGTGGATATTAAAGCGGCGGAGAAAAACCGGAAGGACACCAGCAAACCTAAGCCAGGTATTACCCCGGAAGGCCATACCGTGGAGTATTTGAAAAAGGCAAAGGAAGCCCAGAACCTATTTGCCACCGGTTCCTATACCAAGACGGACCTGGCCCGGAAACTCGAGGTTTCGCGGCCTACCCTGGATGGGTACCTGAAAGCGGACACAAGAAATTATTAAATTTTTTTATTCTTTGTGTAAAGATATATTTAGTATATTTACATTGTATTTGATTCCTGTCTATGGCTATGCGAACATGGACACCATACCAACTCCGAAAGCTCCGGGAATTGTATCCCCTAATTGATAACCCCCGCAAGCTGGCCGCCCGCCTGGGAAAGACCTACGCAGCGTTGAAGTCAAAGGTGACCGTGCTGCAACTGAAACGAATGGTCCCGACGGTGGTGGGCTCCAAGGCTACCCGGAAAGACGATGCGTATATCCGCAGGCATTACCGCACCACGCCGGTGAATGCAATGGCCCGGTACCTGGGCTACAGCGAAACCCTGGTGAAAGGGCGCCTGAAGGCCCTGGGCCTGGAAGTGCCCAAAAGGCTGCGCAAGCAGTTCCGGCGGGCAGGGTGTTTTTCCAAAGGCCATATTCCAGCCAACAAGGGAAAGCGGCAGGAAGAGTTCCTGTCCCCCGCAGCCCTCCGGCGGACGGCCGGCACCCGCTTTAAAAAGGGGCAGGCCCCGGCCAATACCCTTTATGACGGCGCCATTGCCATCCGGTGGCCGCACCCGCAAAGAGGCGCTCCCCATTGGTACATCCGCATACGGACCGGGGTGTGGCAGGAGCTGCAGCGCTTTAACTGGGAGCAGCACAGGGGCAGGATTCCGAAAGGCATGTGCCTTTGGTGCCGGGACGGAGACACCCTGAATATTGATATTTCGAACTGGGAGCTGATTTCCCGCAAGGAAAACGTAAAGCGAAACAGCGGCTCCCTCCACCTCCCGGATACGTATGTCGCCTCCCTGCTGGCCGGTAGGAAGAACCGGCACCTGAAAGAAGATTTCCTCCGTAACCCTGCCCTGGTGGAAACCTACCGGCAACTGCTTCTTTTGAAACGCAAAATCAAAAAATGTCATGAAAAAGAATGACTTCCTGCTGCAGCAGATTCAGCCCAATGCCCTGGAGCAGTTGAATGATCGCATGTTCGAACAGATGGGCCGGCTGACCGATCCCAACAATGACCTGGAAAAGGAGATCCGACGTGCCGACGCCCTGGCGCAAATGGGCGGAGTAGTGATCAATTCCTGCAAGGCACAGATCGAGGTGGTGAAGTTGGTGGCGGAGCAACGCCCGGCAAAGAACGGGGCGGCTTCCGGGAAGAAGGGAGCCGGAACCAAACTGATCCCCTTGAAAACCGCAGGCGGCAACCCTAAAACCAAAGGTCATGGAAAATGATTTCTCTTTTCTCGATACCCAGCTGCTGTGGCAGTTGATGAAGAAGCATACGGGCGAAGAGATCGCCTCCCTCATGGAGCGCCCCTTGTCCCAGGTACAGGAAAAGATCAGGGAGCTTACCGGCGAACCGGTAAGCCCCGGGGAACGGCAGCTGTTACAGAAAAGGACCTCCAAAGCCCCCGGTGCGCCGCGGCGCCAGGCAGGAAGGGGCGGGCGGCAGAAGAAAAGCGTCTCCAGGCCCCCGGGGACCATCGTGGCGGTCACGGGGCGAACGGCTGCCCGGGCACCGGCAAGAAAGCCCCAGCCGGTACCCTTCCCTACCCGCGTGGTGGATTATTCTCTCCTGGTCCCGGTTTGCCTCCATGATGCCCATAAAACAGTGATCTACGTCCGGCGGCAGGAGGAGGCCGAGAGCGCCCGGGAAAGTTATTGGCAGCGGCAGCGGGCGAAGCGATTACTGCTGAAGGTCCGCAAGACCACCACGCGGGTCAGCAACTTCAAGCCTGCCCGGTCCTGAGGGCCGGGGAAACGGAAATTTTTTCATCCTAAAATCTTTGTGTTATGGCAATGTGTGTCATTCGGCCGCAACCACCGGCCGATCAGGGCGCCTCCCTGCGCAACAACCTTTTCCCCTTTCCGGGAACCGACACTTTGCCGGGGCGCTGCGCCCTGGTGCGGGTGCCCTTCTATTTCGGGCGCTGGAACCTCCGGGTGGAGCCCCTTTCCGACGGGGACGCCCCGGAGGCCCGGGCGAGGGGTGCCCTGGCCGAATAGGGCTCCTCCCTTCCCCTACTTCATTTAAAACACTCGTTTATGGAACCAAGGATCAAACAGGAGATCGCCCGTAAAGTCGTCTCCCAAACGCTCCTCAGTGCCGGCCGGACAGACCTGGCGGAACTATTCTGCAGGAATGTTCCCCCGGGACCGGCCGAGAGCATGCTCTACTTTATTCTGTTCATGCGGTACCGCGCCAAAATGCTGCGGTCCCCGGAAAACCTGCAGCGCAAGATTCTCTGCACCCTGGAAGGCGATATTGCCGGCCTGAGCTTCTTTCGGGCCCGGGGTCGCAGGGCCGGGAAGTTCTGGGCCAAAGTCAGCGCCTATGCGGCCATCTTCAGCGAGAAGGACTTCGAGGAGGTTTACCTGTTGATGCGGGTGGAGGAACTGGAAAAGGCTTCGTGGGAGGAAAACCGCTGCAAATGCCTGTCCCTCTGCCGGGAACTGGACGCTGCCTGGGTGGATCTCAACCGCCTCTCCGCCCCGCTGGTATGCCGGTATGCAGCCGTGGTCAGTCGCATCCATCGCTGCTTGTATAACTAACCGGTTGCCCTGTTCTTACCTATCCTGCGTGGCCGCCCAGGCAGGCAAAGCCCTGAGAATGGGAAAACCCGTATCGGAAGTCTACTTGCGGAAGCTACCTGCGCAAACGGGAGCGCTCATTGCCCGGCTGCAGGGCGAGTTCGGGGAGCATACCGCTTCCAAGGCGGTGCTCCGGACCCTGGAAGGTTATTTTCCCCTGAAGGAGGAAAAACGTCAGTTGGAAGGGCTGGTGACCGTCTTAAGGGAAGGATAAGGAGCTGGAGGGGATCATCGACACCTATGTAACTTTCTGCAGGCGTCTACGCCATGCCGTGAAACGGAAACCCTGAAACGGCAATCTGCGGCGGAGCCGGCCCTGCCAAAAAAGCCCATGCAAGAACAATCCCTGGAACCCTAAATTTGCCTTATGTATATTATTGGATTCATTCAGGACAGCCAGCCGCGGGCGCTTATCAACCCCGTGCCCTGTGCAACCCGGGAAAAGCTTTACACCTGGATTGACGAATTTCTCAACGAGAGGGATTTTAAGCTGGAGGCCCCCATAACGCAGGAAAGCCTGGAACAGGCCCTGGCCGCCAACAAACCGGTTACGATTCCCTTTACCGGGTATAAGGTAAAGCTGATGTTTGGCCCGGAGGAGGTAATTCATGCCGCTACCGACCGGTTTGTACACAACCTGGATGGTATTTCCGGGTACTTTCAGAAACAGTAGGCGATTAAAAAATTATGCAGCAAAAGGATGATCGGGTCAAACTTGTCGTTCAAGGCGCCCTGTAAATGGACACGAGACTATTAGTGCCCCTGGATACCATCAGGGAGGGCGGATGCTTCCGGCTGCCTGGTAAGCGGGCCAAGTATATCCTGCGGAGAAAAGGTCACCTGGTGCGTTTCCTGGATTATCTTCCCGATGGTACGCCGGTGATTGGAACAAAGCCGGGCTGCCTTTGCGTGAATAGTAGTGGCAGCACATTTGTAAAAGCTTCCTCGGATTTGGTGGAGGAGGCCGATTAATTTTCTATAATGAATCAAATGCTGGGCGCTACGTTATAGAACCTTGGCAATGCAGAACCCCTAAAAGGAGGCAAACATGACCCTGTACGAATTTAACGGTATGACTGACCCGGAAAAGGCCCAGGTCATTGCAGGGGCGGCCAGGATTGGCGACCGGGAAGATGGGCAGCACATCATTTTGCTGTATCAGATCGATGCCTTTTACGTGGAGGTGTACCGGGACAAAGAACATTTGGAAATCAGGCGGTTCCGCTCCTTTACCAGCTTGGATCCGCTGGAGCCCTATCTGGGAGAAATAAATCTCCCGGATGGATTTTGACCAACGCAATTTCCGTCTTCCGATAAACCTGCCTATTTGCGCCACAAATTAAATTTTGCTTAACCCTTATGGAAGAAATGAAACTTTTGGAAGCCGGAGATAAGGTTGCCCATACCTGAGTGCTATTTCAGTAGCGCAGCTAAGGTACTTTACGCTGATTCTTATTTCCTTAAGCTATTTTATTAATGATTTATCAAGCATTTGATTTATTGTTTTATTAATTCCTTGATCCAATAATATATTGATTGCATAAAGGATTATTTGTTTAATAGTTGTTGTTTAGCTTGTATTTATTCTATACGATCCTCCTTTCCCCCATGGTGCATTTTCCGTTAAAGACCGCGGTCAGGACTAAGGGGCAAGGTGTTGCAAATCCGGGTTTCTTTTTGTTTTCTTCCAGTGCAATTTGGCCCGTTTTTTTATTTTAGCCCTTCAGTTATTTTATCTGCAAATGAAAAAGAACCTGGTTCCCCTCTCCCTCATACGGGATGGCAAATATTTTCGTCTTCCCGGCAAGACCCGGAAATATCAAAAGCTCAATAACGAGCAAACCCTTGCGGCCGAACCGGCCCCGGAGGGTGACACCCTGGTCCAGGCCAGGCCGGCCTGCCTGTGCGTGAGCAGCAGCGGCCGCAGCTTTGTCAAGAGCTGGTGGGATTGGGTGGAGGAAGCCTGAGGAGCCTGTTGTGCTCCGGGGTTTGTGGCGCTGTGACCGGGCGAAAATATTTCGGATGTTACCTGGTGCTTGCTGGCCATGGCGACCGCTATAGGGAACCGCCATACAGTTCCAGGGAGGAAAGTCGTTTAGCCTTTGCCATTTCCATAAAATTATTAAAGTCCGGCAGCAGCCCGTAATAAAAGGGGGCATCCTAAAAAAATCAACTTGCTTCAGGTGCAGTTCTCTTCCTTTTGGGATTTTGCAACCGGCAGTTTCAGCACCTTGGCTTCCATGTGCTGCGCTTTACCGAAAAGGAAGTCCGTGAAGAAATGCCGCAAGTAATCTGGGATACAAAAGCGCGGATAATCCAGGGGCTCCTACCCTGCTCTGGACTGTCGGGCGACCTCCTCTTCCCAGGGCCGCGTCGCAAAGTCCTGGAAAAACTTCTGTTCAATCGGGTGGACCCTACGGGAAGAAACGTATTTCCTTATTGGACGGCATTCAGGGCGGAATGGACGAGGCCCGCCCTTGGGGGTCAAATCCGCTCTTAACTATTTTTGAAAACAGGTGCTGGCTCTGATGATCACCTTTTCCGCCGTTTCACAAATTATTTTACAGTCTCGCTCGTACGGTCGCTTTCTCCGCTCTCCGATCCTCGCTTAGGGAAACTACCCGTTGACAGGGGATGCCTGCCGTCAGGAACACAATAATTTTGCACTCATTTTGTATAGATTTGCTAAAAATATTAGCATTATGGGCGTGGCTTTATACCTGGAGAACGTGCGGTGTGGCTTTCCTTCACCGGCAACCGATTACCTTGAAGATGAGATTGATTTACAAAAGTTCTTGATTCCCAGGCCCTCCTCCACCTTCCTGATCCGGGCAGCAGGCGACAGCATGAAGGGCGCGGGTATCCTGGACAATGCGATCCTGATCGTGGACCGGAGCCTGACCGCGGAACACCTCGATATTGTCCTTGCGGCCGTTCAGGGAGAGTTTACCGTCAAGCGATTTGTAAAAAAGCCTGATGGGGCATGGCTGTACCCGGAAAATAACGCTTATAGGCCCCTGCGCATCGATGTACTGGAGGATGTGCTGGTGTGGGGCATTGTTACTTATTTCATCAACCAAGCCCGTAAAAGGGCTGAAAACAGCGTTATATGATCGGACTGGTAGATTGTAATAACTTCTATGCCTCCTGCCACCGGGTATTTGAGCCAAGCCTTGCCAGGTGCCCGGTTGTAGTGCTGAGCAATAATGACGGCTGCGTCGTTGCGCGGTCAGAGGAAGCCAAGGCGCTGGGGATTCCCATGGGAGTACCCTTGTTTCAAGTGAAGAATATTATCGAGCGCAACGGGGTGGTGGTATTCAGCAGCAATTATACGCTCTATGGCGATATGTCGGCCCGGGTTATGCAATTAATCCGGGAGACTTTCCCGGAAGTCGAGGTGTACAGTATCGATGAAGCTTTTATTGATCTCAGTACCTATGGAAAAGCTGATATTCCGGCGCTGGTCAGCCGGCTGCGGGCGTGGATTCTGAAATGTACCGGCATACCGGTATCGATTGGCGTAAGCCAGACAAAAACATTGGCAAAGGTTGCCAACCGGTATGCGAAGAAACACCTAAGAGAGCAGGGGTATTACGTGATGCTGGACGAGGAGAGCATTTGGAAGGCTCTGGAAAAAACTAAGGTTGAGGACGTTTGGGGCATTGGCCGGCAATACAGTAACCTTGCCGTTATGTATGGCCTGCAGACGGCACTGGACCTGAAGCGGGTGCCGCTTCCCTGGGCCAAAAAGAACCTGGGCGGAGTTGTGGGCATGCGCCTGGTGAAGGAGCTAAACGGCATCAAATGCCATGAGCTGGAGGAGCTTATACCCGCGAAAAAGGCCATCTGTACCTCTCGTTCGTTTGGAGAGGTTATAAGGGCGAAAAAGGATCTCCAGGAGGCCGTAGCCTATTATGCTTCCCGCTGCGCTGAAAAGCTGCGGCGGCAGGCCAGTTGCGCCCGGCAGATTACCGTATTCATCCATACTTCTCCTTTCCGGAAAAGCGATGAACAGTACAGCAAGAGCATTGCCCTTACCCTACCGGTGGCCAGCTCCTCGACCATGGAGCTGGTGAAATATGCCATTGCGGGATTAGCAAAGATTTTCAAGCCCGGGTACAATTATGCGAAAGCCGGCGTGCTGGTGTCGGATATAATACCGGAATCCCAGGTGCAGTACAACCTTTTCGATCAGCGGGACCGGTCGGCCGACAAGGCGGTGATGGCGGCAATGGATAAAATCAATAAGAGCTTCGGGGCTGATGTGGTGCGGGTGGCCAGCCGTGGCCAGGGGAACAAATGGAAGCTGAAATCGGAAAAACGCTCCCCCTGCTATACCACCCGGCTCAGCGATATTCTAAAGGTAAAAGTTTGAAGATCAAAGCTCTTTCTCGATTTATTTAAGTATCGGCCACTGCATTTTGATAACAAAAAATTTCCTAAAGGAACTGAATCAGCGCCGACCAGCCAACCGGATACTCCTGTTTGATAACAAGTTTAGCAGTGGCTGCCGGCGTCGGCACCTAATGGTCAGCTCAAAATGATAACATTTTATTGATCGACTGGCGTCGGCTCACAGCTACTTCATTTTGCCCGTTTATGTTCAAATGTTTCAAGTAAAAATGTTGCGAGCGTTATCCCGGCTCCCACCGCAAGCTTTGCATGGCGGTCATTTAACCCTTTTCTTGCTCTTTCTTGTCCGTGACCAGTACCATACAAGTTTCTTAATTCTGCAAGCTTTATAACGATCGAGCCTAAGTTGCTTAATATTACCTTTATTATGTCCGCCCCTCGTTTACTATGGTCAACCTCGTCAGGGACAAGTTCAAGTGATTTTTGAACCTTTTTTAAAAGCTTTGGTACATCATCATCTTTATCGTATTCGACGTTCTGTTGTGCCAAAATAGTTTTTAAAGTAGCTTCAATCAACTCTTTTGTAGAGCCAATTGCAAGACTAGGATCATTTGAAATTGACTTTTTTATTCGGTCAATATATTCTTGGAAATGTGCTTTGTCGAGTAAGTCTGTGGCATTTTGCAAATCCTCAAAGTTTACTGCCTGTCCAACTGGGTGTAACTTTTTATTTTCAAAAGCATAGCCGTCCCTAAGAAGGCTATTTTTCAACTTCTCTAACCATTCTTTGTCTTTCTCTGGTTCCCAAGTATTTGTTATATCCTCCAATTCTATAAACACATCTTCATATACTTTTAGAATTTTGCTAACATCCTTTGGGTCTTCCCAGTTAACTCCATAATAGTAGTTTTCAACGAGGGTTCGTCTTTGCGCTCCGACAACCTTGCCTTCAGGAAGCTCTGTAAACTTTACATCATGGTTGTCAAAATAGTTACTTATTTCTCGTAATGTTTTTGTTACGAGAAAGTATAATACTCCCGGTTTTTTGGACAGGCAATTAAAGTAGATATTTGTAAACTTTTAAACCTGTCAAATGAGTAAAAC
>NZ_JBBBEI010000037.1:0-45673 GCF_037132455.1 Huijunlia imazamoxiresistens
ATTCTATTCTTGCAACCATCTTCATTGCTTGCATTCTTCAAACCAGGCTCAGCCTTTAATGTGTCCTAACGGTAGCCATTTGGAGAGGGGTGGCGCCGCCTAGGCGGCGACGGGGTGAGGTTTTACGCCGGGCCATAGGCCAAATAACACAAATACCCATCCCCCACTTCTACCTCCTTTAATTCCCACACGCTGTCCTCGTAAAATGCCCTATCGCCGCTGACGCGGATGGCGGGCAGGCAAAGGTTCAGGCCCTTCTCTTCGGCCTTGGCCACGCTTTCCTTGATCACCCACAAACGAAAAAAGGCCCGCAGCGGATCGGCGGCCCGGTAAATCTCCTCCCATTGGGCGGCACTCATGACGTCGCGGACGGTAGTGAAATCCAGGGGCCGGACCTTTTCGCAATCAATGCCCAGCCTTCCACCGGGCGTCAGGGCACAAACCACCAGGCCGCCGGAATGGGAAATATTGAAATCAGGGGCGCCCGGCAAAAAAGGACGGCCGAAGGGATTGTATTGCAGCTGCTCCAGGCAGTCGTCGGGGTAGCCGTAGCGTTTCAGTCCGTCCAGCAGCAGGAGCTTGCCCAACAAATGGGTGTGCCGGTCCTGCCACCGCTTGTACCTGCCGTTGCGCTGTTGCAGGGAAAGGGGAAGGCGGTGGAGATAACGTCCGTAAACCGAAGGAGGAAGCTGCTCCCCGATGCGGGCGGTGTAAATGTCGATCATGGAGGAAAGGAATAGGATGAAATGTTGGGGCGCCCGGGAGGCTAGCGGGCCGGGAAATAAGAAGGAAGGGCCAGCCGGTCACACTGGGCTTTCAGGCGCTGGCCGGTGATCTCCCGCCCATGCCCGGGCAGGTACAGGCGGCAGCCGGAATCGGCCAGCTTTTTCATGCTGCCGGCCAGCAGGTCAAAGTCGTTGTAAAAAGGCGGGATCACGGAATGAGCGTAAACCCCAAAGAGGGCGTCGCCGACCAGGGCGATCTCGTGGTTGACCAGCACGCTCACCGAGCCCGGCGAATGTCCGGGGGTTTGGATAATGTCAATGTCGTAGCCCAGGGCCTGCATCGGGAACAGCCGGTCCACGAGAATGGCCGGCCGCAGTTTCGGTACGGTAAACAACGGCTGCAGCAGCATGCCGATGCGGGACACTATTTTGGTCAGGGGCGTGGCCCCTTGCGGCAGGGGCGAAAAGCCCCCCTCCAGGTAAAAGGACTCGCAGGCATGGACAATAGCGGATGCCTTGAAATGGTTCACAATATAGCGGGCACTGCCGCAATGGTCGAAATGGGTATGCGTCAGGATAAGGTATTTGATCCCGTCTTCGGGTACCCGTAATTCCTGCAGGCGGGCGGCCAGCGCCCGGCGGGCCCAGGAGATGCCGGTATCCACCATAAGGTAATCCCGGCCGGTATGAATCAGGAAGGCGTTGCTGCGTTGGTGCAGCAACTGGTAAATGGTATACCCGTTATGTAATTGCCAGGATTTCATAGAGCTAAGTTCCGAAAGGTTTGTTTCTGTAATATTAATTTCGGATGTCGGAACCCTTCACAGAAGAAAGACTCTTTCTGCTATCAAGGGGATCCGAAATCCGAAATCCGACATTGTCAGACTTTGTTGTAAATGCGCAGGCCGCGGCCGATCAGGCTGTCGAAGGCGCGGGTGGGCAGCAGGCCCCGCAGCAGGGGCAGGAAGTTGGCCGTAAAGGGGAGACGCAGCGAAGTGCTGTTTCTGCGGATGGCCCGCGTAATGGCGGCCGCCACCTTTTCGGCTTTCAGCACCGGGGTGAACAGCGGCGCCTTCACGTTGTCCAGCAGGCCGGTATCCACGTAGCTGGTGGTGACGGTGGTCACATGGAAGTCGCCTTTCAGGGCCTCCAACTCCAGCCGCAGGCTTTCCGACCAGCCCACCATCGCCCACTTGGAGGCGGCATACACGCTCATGCAGGGATTCGGCATCAGCCCCACGGCCGACGAATTATTGACGATATGCCCCGAACCACGGTTGATCATGGCCGGTAGAAAGGCCCGGGTAACGGACAGGCTGCCGCCGATATTGGTGGCGATGATGCGGTCCATTTCCGGCTGGGCATGCTCCCAGAAGGGCTTCCGGACGGCGATGCCCGCATTGTTCACCAGGATATCGGGCAGGCCCGCTTCTTCCAGCACCAGCGCCGCGGTCTGCAGCACGGCCTGGGCATCGGAGATGTCCACGGTATAGCCAAAAACCTTGTAGCCCTTGCGGCGCCATTCGCCCAGGGCCTGTTCCAGCCGAGGGCGGTTCGTGCCCCAGATGGTGACCGAAGCGGCGCCCAGTTCCAGGACGCGGTCGGCCAATGCTTTTCCAATGCCGGCGGTACCGCCGGTAATTAAAATGTTACTGCCTTTAATGTTACTCATAATGCTGGACCTGAAGTGGTGAGGAAAATGGTTTATGGATGGCTGAAGGTGCCTGCCGGCTGTTGCAGGTAGTGGAAGCTGCGGTGAAAGGCGGCGGCCAGCTCCTGCACATGCGGCTGCGCCAGCATGGACATGTGGTTGCCGGGAACGTCGATGATCTCCAGCGAGCCTTCGATGTACTGTTGCCAGTCGGTTTTTTCTACCCGGGTAATATTGAGTTTTTGCAAAAATGCCTCCGACTCGTCTTCCCGTGCCCGAAACACCACCACATCGCCGGTGTACCTGCGCTCATGGTCGTAGTTGCGCAGCGAGAGGTGGTTGTAGCGCCATACCCGGAACAGCAGCTCGAATTCTTTGTAATCGATCGGACCGGTAAGGATGCCCGCCTCCTGCAGCCGGTTGTACAGGCTTTGCAGGTTGGTCGCTTGCTCCCCTGCTTCAAGGGGCAGGTTCAGGAACGAGCCCAGGACGTAGGGGAAAGAGGCCACCAGGTCCTGGCCGCCGGAGATCTCGCCTTTATAGGCGCCGGGGGCGTGGGAGTCGATCAGCCACAGGCCTTTCACCTGGTCGGGATCTTCCTGCTGCAGCAGGGTGGCGATCTCGAAGGCGATATTGCCGCCCAGGGAGTAGCCGCCCAGGTAATAAGCGTCAGCGGGTAGGTGTTCGCGCACCAGCCGCAGGTATTCTTTGGCCAGCCCGGGCACTAGGCGCACGTCCTGCTGCAGCATTTCCAGGGGGAACTGGACGGCATACACTTCGCAGGGAAGCGCCGCCTGCCGCAACAGCTCGTGGTAGCAGTAGACCGTGCCGCCGGCGGGATGGAACAGCACCAGGGGCGGGAGACTTTTGTCGCCCCGACGCAACTGCTGGAAGGGCTGGCCCGAGAACAATTGGAACGAGGTTTTTCCTTCGGCGGCGGCCAGCTTACCCCGCAGCAGCTCGTCCACTTCGGCAGCCGAGCCGGTCTCCAGCAGTTCGTCGAGGCTCAGGACTACCTTGAAACGCTCCTTGAGGCGAGAAGCGAACTGGATGGCCATCAGTGAATCGCCTCCGAGCTCGAAGAAGTCGTCCTCCGGCCGCACCATATCCAGCCCGATTAGCTCCTTCCATAATTCCAGGATCACCTCGAGGGAGGATTGGCTGGAAACCGGCGCCGGCAGTGTTTCCGAAGCCACCGGAACCAGGGGTGCCAGCGGCTCGATCCAGTAGCGTTTCCGCTGGAAGGCATAGGTGGGCAGGGGAATAAAGCTTTTATCCGCCTCATCGAACAGCAGGGAAGCCTGTACGTCGGCGCCGGCCACCCAGTCCGAACCAAGAGCGCGGAGCTTTTCCGGGGAAAGGCTGGTGATGGGCGCCCCCTTGGCTTGTAGGAGCAACTGCTCCTGCGCTTCGGCGCTATCGGAGGCAATCACAAAGGTGCGGCACTCGCGGAAATGGGTCCTTCCCTTCCAGAGCGTATAGGAAACTTTTTGGAGATCGGCTTCCGGGGCCTGTTGAAACCATGCGGCAAAGGAAAGGAGCAGGTCGTGGAGCGCCTGGGGATTTTTGGCGGAGAAAGGCAGCAATACAGGCCCCTCCTTTTGGGCCCCCGGCGCTGCTACCGGCGCTTCCATCAACACGGCATGGGCATTGGTGCCGCCCACCCCGAAGGAGCTGACGCCGGCATAGCGCCAGTTGCCCGGCTCCACCGTCCATTCCCGCGGCTGTTGGGGAAAGTAAAAAGGCGATTGGGCGTTGTCGATGTTGGGGTTCAGGGCCGTCAGGTAAGGTGCAGGCGGGATCAGCTTTCCTTCCAGGCAGAGGATGGCCTTGACCAGCCCCGCCAGGCCGGCGGTGGCGTCGAGGTGGCCGATCTGGGATTTTACCGAGCTCACGGCGCAATAGCCTTCCTTCCTGGTATTAAACGCTTTTTTCAAAGAGGCGATCTCGATGGGGTCGCCCACCCGGGTGCCGGTACCGTGGGCTTCCACCAGCCCGATCTGCTCGGGCTTTACCCGGGCGAATTTGAGGCAGTCGCGAATCACCTTTTCCTGGCCGCTGATGCTGGGGGCCGTAAAGCCCACCTTCTGGTTGCCGTCGTTGTTGATGCGGGTGCCCTTGATGACGGCATAGATCCGGTCCTTGTCGTCGATGGCATTTTGCAGGCGTTTGAGAATCAGCACGCAGGCGCCGTTGCCGGGCACCGTGCCCGAAGAATTCTGGTCGAAGGGGTGGCACTGGCCGGTGGGCGACAGGATGCCCGACTCCTCGAAGTTGTAGCCGGCTTCCTGGGGCGTATGGATGGTGCTGCCGCCCACCAGCGACAGGTCGCAATTGCGCATAATCAGGTCCTGGCAGGCATAGTGCACCGCCACCAAAGAAGACGAGCAGGCAGTTTGCAGGTTGACGGAAGGGCCGGTCAGTCCCAGCTTGTAGGAGATGCGGGTGCTGATAAAGTCGCCCTGGTTGCCGATCATCAGCGGGTACATGCCCGTGGCGGCCACCACTTTTTCGTTTTGCAAAATATTGGACAGCAGGTAGGTGTTGCGGCTGCAGCTGGCGTATACGCCGATGGAAAGGGCATCGCGTTGGGCGGCATAGCCCGAGCCTTCCAGGGCCTCCCAGGCGCACTCCAGCAACACGCGGTGCTGCGGGTCCATCAGGCTGGCTTCCGTGGCGGGTACGTTGAAGAATTCGGCGTCGAACCGGTCGACGTCCCTGATCACGCCCGAGGCCGGCACGTATTGCGCTTTCGGGCCCTTTTCGTATACGCCCAGGCGGTCGTAGCTTTCTTCCGGAAAGAACTCGATACAGCTTTTTCCTTCTTTAATGTTTTGAAAAAATTCCTCAGGATTCTTCGCCCCGGGAAAGCGCAGGGCGATCCCGATCACGGCAATATCGGTTATGGATACCGGGTAGTTCATGTAAATGAGTTTATTTATGGAGTGTTTCTTAGATAGCGATTTTGGAGAGCAGGTTCAGGTGGGCGAGAAAGTCGTCGTCTTCTTCGGCTTCTTCCGGGACGGGGGGCGCTGCTTCCGGCACCCTGGCGCCGGCTTCGATAAAGGCGAGCAGCCCCTTGATGGTAGGGTATTCGTACACGTCCATCACCTGCAGGCGGGCGTCGAGGCGGCGGTCGGCCAGCAGCAGGTTCACCTGTTGCAGGAAGGAAACCATCAGCAACGAATTGCCGCCCAGGTCAAAAAAGTTGTCGTCGACGCGCACGTCGGCGGTCTTCATCACCGAGCAGGTGATCTTTACCAGGGCGGTTTGCAGGTCGTCGCCGGCCAGCACCGGTTGGGCAGCGGCTTCCAGAGAGGGGGCCGGGGCCGGCAGGGCGTTGTAGTCGATCTTGCCGTTCACCGTCAGCGGGAAGGCGGCCAGCGGCACCAGGTAAAACGGCACCATATAGTGCGGCAGTTTTTCCCGGATAAAATCGCGCATGGCGCCGGCCGATACCCGGCCGTCGGCTGAGAGGTAATAGCCGGCCAGCCGCTGGTCGTTGTCGCCCTCGTCGATCACTTTTACCGCCGCTATATCGCAGAGGGGGTGCTGCTGGAGGGCTTTTTCGATTTCTTTCAGCTCGATGCGGTAGCCGCGGATCTTTACCTGGCCATCGCCCCTGCCGAAATATTCCAGGTTGCCGTCGCGGTTGATGCGGCCGAAGTCACCCGATTTGTACAGCAGGGTTTTTCCCATTCCCGGCAGGTCGAGCGTGGTAAAGCGCTGGGCGGTCAGCTCCTGCTTGTTCAGATAACCCTGGGCCACGCCCTGGCCGGTGACGGCGATCTCGCCGGTGGCGCCCTCGGGCAGGGGCTGGTTGTCCTTGCCCAGGATGCAGACGCCCCAGCCGGGGATGGCCTTCCCGATCAGGCTCCGGCCGTTGTCGATATCTTCCTGGGTGATCTTGTGGTAGGTGACGTGCACGGTGGTTTCGGTAATGCCGTACATGTTCACCAGCTCCACCTCGTCCAGCGGGAAGATCTTCGTCCAGTTTTTAAGGCTGTTGAAGATCAGCTTTTCGCCCCCGAAGATCACCGTCCGCAACTGGGAAGGATAAGGGTGGGCGACGGCTTCTTTGATCAATTGCTGGAAATAGCTGGGGGTTTGGTTCAGCACCGTTACCCGCTGTTCTTTCAAAAAGCTCCAGAAGGCCGCATGCGACTTGCGCACCGTGTCGGGGGCGATCACCAGGGTGCCGCCCTGGAGCAGGGCGCCGAAAATTTCCCAGACCGAAAAGTCGAAAGCATAGGAATGCAGCAGCGACCAGCGGTCCTGGTGGTGGAAGCGGTAAAGCGGGCGGGTGCTGTCGAGCAGCGCCAGCACGTTGCGGTGCGGGACCATCACGCCCTTGGGTTGGCCGGTGGTGCCGGAGGTGTAGATGATGTAGGCCGTATCCTCGGCGCAGCCGGCCGGCAGGGCGGGCGCCATAGTAGGCAGCGAAGCTTGCTCTTCCAGGAAGAGGCAGCTTTCTGCCGGCAGTAGCAGGCGGGTGGCTACGGCGCGGGTGGTCAGCACCAGGGAGACGGCGGTATCGTTCAAAATATAGTGAATGCGCTGGAGGGGCAGGGCGGGGTCGATGGGGATATAGGTGCGGCCGGCCGCCAGCACCGAGAAGATGCCGGTGATCTGTTCCAGTCCCACGGGCAGCAGCAGGGCCACGTTCTTGTTGGCAGGCTGGGCGGAGCGGTGGGCGATCAGCCTACCGGTACGGCGGGCCGTTTCGAGCAGCTCCCCATAGGTCAGCTCCCGGCCTTCGAACACGCAGGCCGTATGCGCCGGGGCCCGGAGGGCGGCCTTTTCAAAGCGGGCGAAGATCGTATCCTGCCATTGCACCGGCAGGGGGCGGCCCGAACCCATGCGGGTCTTTTGGAAGCTGGCCGCCAGGGCCTCGGCGGACACCAGCCGCAGGCCGGCCAGCGGGACATCTGCTGCCTGGGGCAGGGTGCCGGTGATTTTTTGGAAAAGGGCGGTCATGTCCAGCTCGGGCAGGAGGCGGCTGTCTTTTTCGAAGTGCAGGTATACGGCCTCCGCTCCTTCTTCCACCACCAGGGAAAAGGGGCAGTGCAGCGACCGGCGGTGTACCGGCAGGGAGGTGACGGTACAGCCCGAAAGCGAAAGGGTCAGTTCTTGTTTGTAATAAGTAAAAATGTTGTCGTACAAGCTGGAAGAAGAAACGGTGGCTTCCGCCCGGCCCTTCAGCACTTCCTTGACGTTGGCGTTGCGGTGCTTCAGCAGCTGCAGGGTGCCCCGGTTCAGGTCGCGGAACAGCTGGCCGGCGGTGGTGTCTTCCGATATGGTGGAGAGCAGCGGCAGGGTGTTGACGAAATAGCCGGCCACGTTCCGGAATTCTTTGGCGGGCCGGTTGGCCACCGGTATGCCCGTCAGCAACTGGGCCTTTTGGAGCACCTTGTGCAGGAACAGGTGGTAGCAGCCCAGGTAAAATACAAAAGGCGTGATGCCCTGGCTGCGGCAAAATTCACTGATGCGCCGCTTTTCCTCGCCGCTGATCACCAGGGTTTCCCGGTAAATTCCTTCCTGCCGGCTGAGGTCGGGCCGGAACTGCTCGAAGGAGGCCACCTGGTCGAACTGTCCCCGGATGAAGGCATCGTCTTCGGCTTCGCCGTCGAGGATGTGCTGGTTCAGGGTGGTGTACTTGCCCTGGCTGATGGAAAAAAGTTCCTGGGTTACCTGGTTGTCCGCATTATAGCTTTCCGACAGGCGGCGGACGATCTCGTAAAAGCTGTAGGCATCGGAAATGATGTGGTGGCAGTTGGCCAGCAGGTAGTAGGTGTGGGTGGCTTCGATGCGGATGATATCCATGTAAAAGGTAAGGCCCTTATTGAGGTCGAAGGGGCGGGAGAAGAATTCTTCCTTGCAGGCGGCAAAGTCTTCCTCCGAAGCAAGGGATTGAAACTGCACCTGGGGCACCGTGGACCCCTCGTAGGCCGAGAACACCTGGCCGGCGGCATTTTCCCTAAAGTTCAGGCCGAAGGCATAGAGGCTTTCAAAAAGAGCCTGGCAGCTCTGGAGGAAGGGACCGACGAGAAAGTTGCCGCTGATCTCAAAAAGGAAAGGAAGGTGATAAGCATCGGAGGTGGGATGTTGCTTCCAGTGGAAATAGAGGGATTCCTGGTAATTGTTGCAGCGGGAGCTGGGTTTCAATATCATGATGCTAAGGGTTTTGCGTGATCGTTTTGCGTTCAGGAGGATAGTCGGGCAAAATATCCGCTGGGAAACAGGGAGAAAAACCTTTTCTGCTGATTTTCACGATAAAGGGTGTTTTAACGGTGGCACAACGGTGGAAAAACGGCCTTCAATACACGCAGTTTATTAGTGAAGCATTTCTATAATAATGCTGGTGGCGACCAAAACAGGCTCACGGCAGGAAAGGTCCTTCTATAAAAACACCTTACAGATTTTTAAAAATAATTCCCTCTTCCTGTTTACACCCTCCTCCAAATACCGACCATACTGGCGGGACGTTCGGCACCGGTAACGGACAGCTTGTTTCCCAAAAACCCGTAAACCACCTGATTCATGAAACGGTACCTTCTATTTTTCCTGCTGACGGCAGGGGGCAGCACCGCCCTCCGGGCCCAGTCGCTGCAGACCTTCATCGACGAAGGCCTGAAAAGCAACCCCGTGGTCCGCGAAAAGACCCTGTCGGTAGATGCAGCCATGCTGGCCCTGAAAGAAGCCAAAAGCCTCTTCCTCCCCTCCTCGCATTTCGAAACCCAGTACACCCTGGCCCGGGGCGGCCGCACCATCACCATCCCGGTGGCCGACCTGATGACCCCCGTATACAAAACCCTCAGCCAGATGACGGGGACCACCCACGAAGTGCCGCTGAAAAACATGTCGGAAGCCTTTCTGCCCAATAACTTCTACGACGTCCGCGTCAAAACCACCATGCCCCTGATCAACCCCGAGCTGAAGGCCAACCGTGCCATCCGCACCAGCGAAACCGGGATGAAGGAACTGGAGCTGGCCACCTACAAGCGCGAGCTGGTCAAAGAGATCAAAGTGGCGTATTACAACTACCTCATGGCCACACACGGCATCGGCATCTACCAAAACCTGCTGCAGCTGGCGGCGCAAAACCTCAAAAGCAGCCAGGCCCTGGTGGCCAACGGCAAAGGACTGCCCGCCTTCGTGGCCCGCGCCACCTTCGAGCTGAAGGCGGTGCAGGAACAGCAACAGGTGGCCGCCCTGCAACAGCAGAACGCCCGTGCCTACCTCAATTTCCTGGTCAACAAGCCCCTGGGCGATTCGGTGCTGGCGGTGGAAGATTCCCTGGCGGACCTGTTGTCCCAAACGGCAGCCCTGGCACCCGCCGGCACCCCCGGCCGCGAAGAGCTGAAGGCCCTGGCTGCCGCCCAGGACATTTACCGCCACAAGCTCAAAGCCTCCAAAGCCTACCGCACGCCCCGCCTCAACGCCTTTCTCGACCTCGGCGCCCAGGATTTTGACTTCAAGGTGCAGAGCCAGTCGCTGCTGTACTTCGGCGGCCTGCAGCTGAAAGTGCCCCTGTTTACCGGCGGCCGCAACCAACTCCAGGTGCGCCAGTCGCTGCTGGAGCTGGAAACCATCACCCTGCAAAAAGAGCACGTGCAGCAGCAGCTGTCGCTGGCCGCCCTGGTGGCCCGCAACAACCTGCAGGCGGCCGAAAGCAATTACCGCCTGTCGGAGGACAAGCTGGCCCCGGCGGAAAGCTATTACCACCTGGTCAGCCGCGGTTTTGGCGAAGGCACCCACTCTTTTTTGGAACTGATGGACGCCCAGGTAAAGCTCACCGACACCCGACTGCAGATCAACCTGACCAAGTATAAACTCCTTTCCGCGAAAGCCGAATACGAACGGCAATCCGCAACTTATCCCTTAAACTGAACCCCGATATGAACCTTTCTATTTTCGGCACGGCGGCTGTGCTGGCCGTGTTCCTCGCTTCCTGCGGCACTTCCGAAAACGAAAAGCCGCTGCCGCCCGCCACCGACCTCATCCCGGTGAACTTCATGCTGCTGTCCGCAACAGACGACAGCAGCAACGCGATCGAAGCTTCCGGCAGCCTGTTCCCCGCCGAAGAGGCCCGCCTGTCCTTTAAGGTCGGCGGCGTCATCGACCGCATCCTCGTGCAGGACGGCCAGTATATCCGAAAAGGCCAGCTGCTGGCCACGCTGCAGAACACCGAGATCGACGCCCAGGTACAGCAGGTGCAGCTGGCCTATGAAAAAGCCACCCGCGATTACAAACGGGCGGATAACCTGTTCAAGGACAGCGTGGCCACCCGCGAACAGCTGGAAAACTCCCGCACCGGCGCCGACCTGGCCTACCAGCAGGTGCAGCAGGCCCAGTACAACCGCCGCCATGCCCGCATCTACGCCCCCGCCGACGGCTTCGTCATCCGCAAGCTGCTGAACGAAGGCGAGATCACCGGCGCCGGCCTGCCCGTGCTGCAGGTGGGTGCTTATGCGCCCTCGGGCAAATGGGTGATGCGCCTGAGCGTATCGGACCGCCAATGGGCCGCCCTCCAGCTGGGCAACCCCGCCACCATCCAGCTGGATGCCTTCCCTGACCGCCCCTTCACCGGTGTGGTCCATAAAAAATCGCTGGTGGCCGACCCCATCACGGGCTCGTTCACCGTGGAAGTGAAAGCAAACCTCACCGGCGTGCAGCCGGCCGCCGGCATGTTCGGCAACGTCCGCATCCGCGCCGGCGAAAAGCTGGCCGACTACTCCATCCCCTACAACGCCCTGCTGGAAGCCAACGGTAAGGAAGGCTACGTGTTCGTGAGCAACAACCGCAAACAGGTGAAAAAGGTGCAGGTGCATATCCGCCGCATCGGCGACGACCGGGTGTATGTATCCGACGGCCTGGAAAACTATCGCTACCTGGTGGTGTCCGGCGCCTCCTACCTCAAAGACAATGGCCTGGTGAATGCCCTCCCCTAACCTTTTCTCCCTAAACCGTTTTTATGCAGATAACTAATTTCTTCGTAAGGAACTACCAGTTCACGCTGGTGGTGTTCCTTATGATCATCGTGGTCAGCGTCAGCACGCTGCTGAACATGCCCCGGGCGGAGGACCCCGACATCCATCCGCCGCAATTTCCCATCGTCGTCATTTATCCCGGCACCAGCCCCAAGGACATGGAGGAGCTGGTGGTCAAGCCCATTGAGAAAAAGGTCAGCGAGCTGCAGGACCTCAAAAAGATCGCCACCGAGATCCACGACGGCGTGGCGGTGATCACCGTGGACTTCCGCTACGAATGCGACGTGGACACGAAGCACCAGGAGCTGATGCGCGAGATCAACAGCCTGCGCCCCGACCTTCCCCCCGACATTTACAAGCTGGAGGTGCGCAAGGTAACGCCGACCGACGTGAACGTGCTGCAGATGGCGCTGGTATCGGGCAGCGCTTCCAACGAAGCCCTGCGCCACCAGGCGGAAGGACTGAAGACCGAGCTGGAAAAAGTAAAAAGCCTCAAAAAGGTGGCCTGGTGGGGCCTGCCCGACCAGGTGATCCGCGTGCAGCTGAAGCTCGATAAGATCGCCCGGGCCGGCATCCCCCTGCCCTACGTGATCCAGAGCATCCAGAGCGAAGCGGCCGAGCTGCCGGGCGGCAGCGTGCAGGCCGGCACCCGCATGTACAACATCAAAACCACCGGCAAATACCGCAGCCTCGACCAGGTGCGCAACACCATCGTATACAGCGCCCAGGGCAAGGTAGTCTACCTGAAAGACGTGGCCGACGTGGCCTTTGGCTACGACGAGGAAAAGCACATCACCCGCATCAACGGCCACCGCTGCGTGCTGGTGACCGCCGCCCAGAAAGAGGGCGAGAACATCGCCAAAACCCGTGAAGCCTACCGGCCCGTGGTGGCCTCCTTTGAAAAAGGGCTGCCGGCCGGCATCAGCCTGGTGAAGAATTTCGACCAGGCCCTGAACGTGGAAAAACGCCTGCGCGGCCTGGGCATCGACTTTTTGGTGGCCATCGCCCTGGTGCTGATCACCCTGCTGCCCCTGGGACGCCGGGCCTCCCTGATCGTGATGGTGGCCATCCCCCTCTCCCTCGGCCTGGGCATCGTGGCCCTCAGCTTCCTGGGCTACTCGCTCAACCAGCTGAGCATCGTGGGACTGGTGGTGGCGCTGGGCCTGTCGGTGGATGACAGCATCGTGGTGGTGGAAAATATCGTACGCTGGATGCGGGAGGGCCGTCCCCGCGGGCTGGCGGCCGTGGAGGCCACCAAACAGATCACCACGGCGGTGCTGGGCTGCACGGCGGCGCTGACCATCGCCTTCCTGCCGCTGGTGTTCCTGCCCGACGTATCGGGCGAATTTATCCGGGGCCTGCCCCTGGCGGTGATCACCTCCGTGTTCGCTTCCATGATCGTCTGCCTTACGATTGTTCCCTTCATGGCCAGCCGCTTCCTCAAAGCCGAAGACCATCCCGAAGACAACGTGTTCCACCGCGTGCTGAAGCGGGCCATCAGCGGCACCTATTCCAAAGTGCTGGACGTGGCCCTGAAGCACCCCCGCCGGACGCTGGTGCTGACCGTGGTGCTGTTCGTGGCCTCCCTGGCCCTGTTTGGCCAGATCGGCTTCCGCCTGTTCCCTTCTTCGGAAAAGCCGCAGTTTTTGGTCAACATCCACATGCCCCTGCAAAGCACCCTGGAAGCTACCAACCGCATGGCCCGCGAAGTAGAACAGGAACTGGGCCGCCACGACCAGGTGCGGTTCTTTACCACCAACGTGGGCAAGGGCAACCCCCGCATCTATTACAATGAATTCCCGGAAAACCAGAAGAACGAATACGCCCAGCTGTACGTGCAGCTGCAACCTTCCGTAGGCATGAAGGAGAAGAAAGCCCTCATTGACAGCCTGCGGGAAACCTTTCGCGGCTATGCCGGCACCCGCATCGAAGTAAAGGATTTTGAGCAGGGACCGGTGGTGGAAGCCCCCGTGGTCATCCGCCTGGCCGGCGACCATTTCGACAGCCTGCGCATCCTGGCCCGCCAGGTGGAGCACATGCTGCTCACCATCCCCGGCACCCTCTACGTGAAGAACGAAAGCGACCTGCAAAAGTCGGATCTGAAGCTGAATATCCATACCGAAAAAGCCCGCACCCTGGCGGTGCAGCCCGCGGACATCAAAAAAACCGTGCGGTTGTCCGTAGCCGGTGTGCCGGTAGGTAAATATGCCCCCGAACAGGGCGACGACCTCAACATCATCATGAGCGCCCCCAAGGAACAGTTTGCCACCGTGGGCACCCTCGACCGCGTTTTTGTCAACAACGGCCTGGGGCAACCCGTGCCGCTGAAGCAGGTGGCCGACCTGGAATTCGAATCCTCGCCTTCGATCATCAAGCACCTCGATAAAAAGCGCTTCGTGGTGGTGACCGCCTTTACGCAAAAAGGCGTGTTTGCCGCCGACATCAACAAGGCCTTTGAAAAGAGGGTGGGTGAACTGCATTTCCCGACCGGCTACGAGTACCAGATTGCCGGGGAAGCCGAGGGCGAGCAGAACGCCTTTGGCAGCGGCTTCATCACCGTGGTACTGGCGACGGTCTTCCTGTTCGTGATGGTGCTGATCCTGGAGTTCAAGACCTTTAAAAGCACCCTGATCGTGCTGTCGGTGATCCCGCTGGGCGTGATCGGCGGGGTGGCGGCGCTGGCCCTGGCGGGTTACCCCCTTTCCTTCGTGGCCATCATCGGCTTTATCGGGCTGGCGGGCGTGGAGGTGAAGAACTCCATCCTGCTGGTGGATTTCACCAACCAGCTCCGGGCCGAGGGCAAAAGCCTCGAAGAGGCCATCCGGGAGGCCGGCGAGCTGCGCTTCCTGCCCATCGTGCTTACGAGCCTGACGGCCATCGGCGGCTTTATTCCCATTGCCGTCAGCAGCAGTCCCCTGGTGTCGCCCCTGGCGCTGGTGATCATCGGCGGCCTGATCTCCTCCACCCTCCTTTCGCGGATCGTGACGCCCGTTGTGTACAAGCTGCTGCCGCCCAGGGTAGAACGGCTTTCCGAAGAAGCCTAACCAAAAACGTCGCAATCAAAACCACTGCATATGCGCCCTGCCTCCCCGGCAGGGCGTTTTTATTAAGTATAACTACTACCGACAACCTAAAAGATTTTTTAAAAAAACTTCCACTGTTGTGTTCCCTTACGGCCCTGCTTTCCGTCCAATCTATCAAACCCCTTATTCAACTGCTGCTTTCCGATCCCGCTGCATCGCTTCACCCTTAACTCCCCAAACCCCCAAAACCACAACCATGTACTACAAGGAATTCGTCAACCCCCAACTGGGTGATTACCTGAATAAATTAAAGCTGGATAAGACCTATCACCGTGCCCAGGGCAACCGCCTGTATTACCGCGATGCGCAGGGGCAGGAAGTGGAAATAAAAGATTTCCTGGGCGGCTACGGCAGCCTGGCCCTGGGCCACCACCACCCCGAGTTGGTGGCGTATGCCAAAAGCCTCCTGGAGCAGGGCGTGCCGGTGCACGACCAGATGTCCATCAAGCACCACAGCGGCCGGCTGGCGAAATTTCTCAGCGACGAGATCGGCAGCACCACCGGCAAAAGCTATGTCACCACCTTTACCAACTCGGGAGCCGAAACCGTGGAAGCCGCCATCAAGCACGCCCGCTTCAAAAAGATGAAGGAACTGAATGCCCTGGTAGACGGGGTGCACAAGAACCTGAACGCCATCAGCAACCAGGTGGTAAAAGGAATGGTCTCTTCCCTGCTGTTCCAGGGCAATACCTACGGCAGCTTTTCGGAATTCCGCGAGGAGGTGCTGGCCGCCAACCAGGAAACCATCAACGCCCTTTCGTTTAAGCTGCTGGCCTCTGAAAAATCCTACCACGGCAAAACCCTGTCCGCCCTGAAGGCTACCGCCTCCGAAAAATTCAAGGAACACTTCCTGCTGCCGTCGGAGAAAAAGGAAACCGTCTTCTTTCCCTGGGACGAAGAATTTTTGGAAAAATCCCTGGCCGCCAGCCGAGTCACCCTCTACGTGCCCGAAGCCGGCGCCGGCGGCACCGTATGGACCCGCGAAGTGGAATTTTACACCTGCTGCGCCATCATCATCGAACCCATCCTGGGCGAAGGCGGCGTGCTGACGGTACCGGCCAATTTTCTGAAAAAGCTCAGAAGCCTCACCCTTTCCTATAAAATCCCCCTCATCCTCGACGAGATCCAGACCGGCTCGTACCGCACCGGCACCCTGCTGTATGCGCAGCAGAAAGGCATCAGCGCGGACTACTACCTGCTGGGCAAATCGCTGGGCGGTGGCCTGGTGAAGATCGGGGCCCTGGTGATCGACAAGGACGCCTACGAACCCGAGTTCGGCATGCTGCATACCTCCACCTTCAGCGGCGACGAGTACTCCTCGGCCCTTTCGCTGAAAGCCCTGGAACTGCTGAAGGCCGGCGCCCCGCAGGCCGAAGCCACCGGCAAGGCCCTGCACGAAAAGCTGCAGGCCCTCAAAGAAGCATACCCCGACATCATCAAGGGGGTGCTCGGCGACGGACTGATGCTGGGCGTGCTGTTCAAATCCTTTCACAACAGCGCCTGCTACCCCTTCCAGTTCGCCTCCCGCTCCAATTACTTCAACTACTTTATTACCTCCTACCTGCTGCACCACTTCCAGGTGCGGGTAGCCCCTACCTTGTCTTCTTCCTTCACCATCCGCATCCAGCCGCCGGCCAATGTGAGCGAACCGGATATGGACCGGCTGATCGAAGGCCTGAAAAGCGTTTGCGAAGTGCTGCGGGCCGAAGACTTTTACAAGTTCATTGAATCGATGCTTCCCGCCGAGTACCAGGGCCTGCGGCCGCTGCAACAATTCTCCAACGGCGAAGTGCAGGTAAGCACCTACGGCGCCCTGAAGCGGGTGGGCTTCCTGACGCACTTCATCAACGAAGCGCACGTGGTGGAAAGCGATCCCTCCCTGGCGGTAGTGCCGGTGGACGTGATCGAAGGGCTGCTGCACGATATCCTGGAGTTCGGCAACTGCATCATCACCGGTACCAAAGTCATCCGCGACGGCAACGGCAAGGAAGTGGAGATTGTGTTTGCAGGCCTGCCCTTTACCTCGGGCATGGTGCGCGAAGCCCTGGTGAAGAACGAGCTGGCGCCCTACCGCAAGATCTGCCACAAGGCCATCGCCACCCTTTCCAAAGAGTATTTTACCGATATCGTCGGCCTGGGCCAGTACACCTCCATCATCACCAGCAACGGCACCACCATTCCCCATAGCGACGTGGTGGTGACCACCGGCAACAGCTTTACCACCTATATCGGGCTGCAAAGCGTGCTGCACGAGGTGCGCAAGGGACTGGTGATCCCCCGGGGCGAAGAGATCGTGGCCGGCATTATTGGTGCGGCGGGCAATATCAGCTCGGTCTATGCCAAGTGCATCACCCCCTATGTATCCAAAATGTTCCTCAAAGGCAGCGACCGGTCGCAGGGCACGGAGCGCATTGCCCGCACGGCCCGCGAGCTCCTGAAATACGTGGTGACCCGACTGCAGCAGCAACAGCACGAAGCCTCCGGCCTGCTGGAAGAAAAGATCCGGGCCACCCGGCTGTATAGCGATATCGTGGGAGGTACCCTCAAGGCCGACGCCCCCAACCTGTATGCCTTACTCCAGGAAGAACTGGGAGACGAAAACCCCATCGCCATCTTCTCCGACCTGGAAGTGCTGCGGCAGTGCAACCTGGTGATCGTAGCCACCAATGCGCCCTCGCCCTTCCTGACCGAAGACCATTTCAGCGCCGGCACCATCGTGTACGACATCTCCGTTCCGCTGAACGTGACGCCCGAGCTGTTTCACAACGATAAAAACATCAAGGTGCTCGTAGGCGGCGTGGTGACGCTGCCGCACGGCGAAGGGCTGCCCCTGAGGGGTTTTCCCCTGCCGGCCGGCTCGGTCTACGCCTGCATCGCCGAGACACTCTTGCTGGGACTGGAGCAGTATAAAGGGGCCTTTTCCTTCTCCGCCATCACCCCCGAACAGGTGGAGGTGATCGGCGCCATCGCCCAGAAACATAAGTTTCACTTCTTCCGCGAAAAAACCAAATCCATTCTCTAACCCATACCGATTTACTCCAAATGACCTCCACCAACCAACTGAAGCAGATTTCCGTTTCCTTCGAGGACGGCTTCTGGAAGAAAAAAGCCAAAGAAATTTCTACAAATGTCCTTGCCCGTTATGCAGAGGAAGTGGACGAGCAGGGCCGCTTCCCCATAGAAAGCCTGCAGGCCCTGGCGGAAGCCCGCCTCCTGAGCATCGGCATCCCCAAAGAAAAAGGCGGCCAGGGCGGCGATGTGAAAACCATGTGCGCCATCGTGGAAGAACTGGCCCAGGGCTGCGCCTCCTCGGCCATGGTGTTCCTGATGCACTCCAGCACCATGCCGCTGATCGGGCGGCTGGTGAGCGAGGACCAGTACGAAAACATCCTGCTGCCGATCATCGAAGGCAACGGGCTGGGGAGCTACTCGATGAGCGAACGCGGCTCGGGCACCCGCCTGTGGCATATGGACAGCTGCGCCGTGGACAAAGGCGACCATTTCGACATCGACTCGTTCAAGTCCTTCGCCACCTCCTCCGGCCATTCCGACTTCTACCTGCTGCCGGTACGCTCCTCCGAAACCTCCGCGCCGAATGAGCTCAGTCTCTTTTTCGTGAACGGCAAGGATCCCGACATCAACATCATCGGCAAATGGAACGGCATGGGCCTGCGGGGCAACTGCAGCACGCCGGTACATTTCAACCACGTGAAGGTGCCGAAGGAAAACCGCCTGGGTCCCGCCAATATCGGCTTCAACTTCCTCATGGCCTACACCTTCCCGCCCTATATCCTGGGACTGGCCGCGGTGTACCTGGGCATTGCCCGTGCCGCGTTCGAAGGTGCCCGCCGCCATGTGTGCGGCCGCAACTTTACCGACACCCAGAATTCGCTGGTGCAGGTGGAAACCATCCAGCGCTACATGGCCGAAATGAAGATCGCCATCGAAAAAGTGAAACACAGCCTCGACCGCACCGCCGGCCTGACGGCCCACCTCACCAAGGTGTTCGACGAGCTGCATGCCGCCGACATGCTGGACGAGCTGCTGGAAAAAGCCCAGGACGACAGCTTCTTTATGGAGTTGGCCCAACTGAAGGTAGCGGCCTGCGAGATGGCCATCGAGGTGAGCAACAAAGCCGTGCAGGTCTGCGGCGGCATGGGCTACAAACGCGGCCACGTGGTGGAGCGCGCCTACCGCGACGCCCGGGCCGGATCGCTGATGGGCCCCAGCGATGATATTTTGAAAGTACTGATCGGAAAAAATCTTTTGGGACTGAAGCTTCCCTGGAAATAATAAAACCAACCAACCATGTTAATCGAACGTTTAAGCTCCTTCCGCGAAACTGTGAACGGCAACCACCAGGTAAAAAAACTGCTCGCCGGCTGGGAACCCAACATCATCATCGAAACCTCCGATACGGCGGAATCCTACAGCCTGCTCATCCGCGACAAGGCGGTAGCCGGCGTGCTCGAAGGCAAGCAGGAACAAAAGCACCAGATCGTGGTGGAAGGCGACGAAGACATCCTGGACCAGGTGTTCTCCGGCTCCCTCAACCCGGCGGAAGCCGTGCTGGACGGCCAGATCGCCGTCTACGGCAACGACAAGGACCAATTAAAGCTTGACGCCCTCTGCCTGGTGATCTGGGGCATGTAAGCTTGATTTATTACCACCAACCAAACCATCGCTACCATGAAGAAAGGAAAAGAATTGTTTTTTTACGTGACGGTCTGCGCCGGCACGGCCCTGTCGACCTCCTCCTTTGCCGTCATGGCCGGGATGTTCGAGGTCATCGGCGGCGCCTGGGTGCTCCTCTGCACCCTGCTGGCGGGCCTCTTCTGCATCGCCATTTCCGACTCGGTATCGGAACTGGCGTCGCGCTATCCCTCTGCCCCGGGCATCCGCACGTTTTTCAAAAATGCCTTCACCGGAAAAACCTCGCTCTTCTTCACCTATTTTTATTTCCTGTTCATCGTCATCATCGGCGCCGTGGAATGCAACATGTTCTCCCTGGTGTTCCGCGAACTGTTTCCCGGCGCCCATGCCTTCGCGGTCATCACGCTGCTGCTGTTCTCCGTGCTCCTGTTCAACCTGGCGGGGATGGAGCTGCCGCGGAACCTGCAGATCGTTTCCACTTCGGCCGTACTGGCGGTGATGCTGGCGGTGGGCCTGGCAGGCGTGTACCTGGGGTGGCAGCGGTTGCCGCAACTGCTGGCGGGCCTGTCCGGGGCCGGCCAGTGGAAGGGCGCCCCGGTAACGCTGGGCATGGCGCTGTTCCTGTTCGTGGGCTTCGAGTGGGTAACGCCCCTGGGATGGTCCAGGGAGGCCTATAAAAAGCTGATCCCCCTGTCGATGCCGCTGGGCATTACCCTGAACCTGGTGGTATACGTCCTTTTTATCCTGGGCCTGAGCCTGATACTGCCGCAAAAAACCATTGCCGCCGGCGTCTCTCCCCATGTACCCTACGTGGTGGCCCTGTTCGGCCAGGCGGGCCGGTGGCTGGCCATGATCATCTCGGCCTTCGCCATTATTTCCACCTTCAATTCCGGCATTATGGGTGGCTCCCGGCTGGTGTATGCCCTGGGCCGTGAAGGCAGCCTACCCAAAATACTGACGAGGATATCCGGCTCCGGCATTCCCTACGTGGCTATTCTGCTGCTGGGTGTATCGGTCTATGCGGCCGCCTTGTATGTCAGCGCTTATGAACTGGTGCTGGAATCCGCTGCCGCAGGCTCCGCCATCATCTGCTTTATTTATGCGGCACTGGTGTATTCGGGCCGTGTAATCGGACAAAGGCCCGGGCAGAAGCCGGCCAGTTACCAGCCGAAATTTCCCTGGAAGTTCAAAGTAGGCCTGATTGTATTCTTATGCGTCATTGGCTTCCTGACCCTGTTTTCCCTGCCACAGGGCATTGTACCGACCACGCTGCTGTTCGGCCTGTCGGTGCTCCTGGCCCTGGCGCTGGCCGCCTTGTTCAACGGGGAGAAGGCGCCGCGCCGCCCGATGCCACAAGCCAGCGGCAACCTGTTGAACTGATGCGGCTTGCCGCTTTACTAATTTTCCTTTCTAAAACAAACATCCACAGTGCGGTAAGCGCTGTGGATGTTTGTTTTACGCAAGGCTTTCAGAACGACGCATTTTCGGTTACCCCTGATCGTTCCTTTCTCCAATTACAACCCATTTCGCAACCGGAAGGCCAGCTTGATATGGCCGTGCGACTTGATGCCAAAAGCGTCGGAGAAGGAAATGGAGGTATCCAGCAGGGCCGTTTCTTCCTGCACCGTAATCTTTTCAATCGCCAGGTCGGCGAAGAAATTATAGCAGTTCAGCGGCTGCAGGAACGAACCTTCGATGTGCACGATATCGAGGGTAAATAACTGTTTCCGGAAATATTTGGCAAAGGAAAGATTGGCCCAGCCGTACCAGCCGGGATGCAGGCGGTTGAAGATCCCCCGGAAAATGCACTGCCCCATCAATACATAGGCCAGCTGGTGGTAGCAGAGATGAAACTCTACCGCATTAAAATGCCGCACTTCCTCGGAAAATCCGTTTTCGTGTATCGAAAAGCGCCCGGTGATCGCCACCAGGCGGCCCGGCTCACCGCCCTCGGGGCCGGCGCCTTCCTTTACCTGGGCCGACTGCAGGTAGCGTACCTGCGGTTTGTACAACTGGAGCACTTTTTCCAAGAAATAGTCGGGAACATTGGGGACTTCTACTACCAGGGCCCCTACGGGGCGCCGCCGGGAGATAAGGGTTGCTACGGGTTTCATGTACTGGAAATTTTTGGATGGGTTTGGGTGAAGTGGACGGAGGCAGGCAGGGTAAGCGTACACCTATATAGTCGAACTTATTGCTACGGGGAAAACACTTGTTTCCCTTTTTTTCCCCGGTGATTTTCCCCTCCTGTTTCCGCTCCGAAAATAGCCCTTGAATCTCAACGGATTTGGTACCGTGTTTTCACGGTGTAGAAATACGGTGATATGCCCGTTGAACAGCCCCCCTGATTTTCAAATCTTTGGATCGTGAAGTTAATGATGCAGGCGCTACTACCCCCGCCACCAATGCTCCCGCTTCACTCCCTACCCCCGAAAACAGTAACCCTTTAAAAATTACTGCAATGAAATGTGTATTCAACCAGGAGCCTATCAGCGGACAAGAGATTCTGAACAAACTCAGAGCAACCGGCAATGAGCGGAGAAAAGGAGAATCCCTGCTGTACCAGGAGCACCTGTATTTCCTCCGGGTAGGAATGACCAAATATCCCCTGACCGAAGACCAATTGTTCGATGCTTATTCGGATACCATTTTAGTGGCCCTGGCCGCCATCGCCAGCGGCACCTTCGAGGAAAGAGCCTCCCTGAAAACCTACCTCTTCCGCATCTTTCACAACAAGTGCATCGACCTGCTGCGCAAAGTGAAAACCCACAAGAACAGCGTCCACCATACCATTGACATTTCCTGCCTGCCCTACTGCATTCCCGACAACGGCCAATGCGCCCTGGACCGCATGATCAAAAAAGCCGACGAAGAAACGTTTAAGCAAAAAATCAAAAAGCTGCCCGGCAAAAGCCAGCGCCTGCTGCAACTGTCGGCCGAAGGGTATACCGACCGCGAAATTGCCGTAGTCATGAATTTTAAAACCCGCGATGTGGTGAAAGCCAGCCGCCTGCGCTGCATCCAGACGCTCCGCCAGCTGAACCGGGCCTGCTAAAGGCCCCGGTACCCCTATAAAATAAAAAATCATTGGCTAAAGGCCCCGCACGGCTGCGCCGCCCCGGTAAATTGCCAAAAGCCAATGATGTAAAAAAGTTAAGGGGCCCGCTACTGAAAGCGTACCAGCCCGTTTTTGATGGCGAACAACACCAGTCCTACCCTGCTCTTGATACCGAACTTTTCGAACAGCTGGTCGCGGTAGCCGTCAATGGTGCGGGGGCTTAAAAACATGCGCTCGGCGATCTCCTTATAGGTCAGTTCCGAACAGGCCAACTTTAAAAACTCCACTTCCTTCTCGTTCAGCTTCAGCAGCTGCCGGCGGTCATTCGAGCTCTCCTCGTCCTCTCCCTGGATGGTATGCACCAGCTTGCCGGTTACGGTCTCGGAATAATAAAACCCCTTCGCCACCACCGCATTGATGGCCGTACGCAGTTCCGACGGCTCGGCGTCTTTCAGGATATAGCCTTTGGCCCCGCTTTTCAGCATCCGGATAATGGCGGCTTCATCGTCGTACATGCTCAGCGCCAGCACCCGCACCAGGGGATAGTTGGCCTTCATCCAGGCAGTGGCTTCATAGCCGTCCACTTCCGGCATGTTCACGTCCATCAACACCACATCGGGCAGGGCGGCCTTTCCCAGCTTGCCAATCGTTTCCATCAGGTGGCGGCCGTTGTCGCATTCAAACTCGATCTGGAATCCCTGGCTCATGATCAGGCTGGCCAGTCCTTTGCGCAAAAGAACGTGGTCGTCCACCAGGGCTACTTTAATGGTATTCATAATTCGGTTAATTATAAGGCACTGTCAATTTAATGCTCATGGTTCCTCCGGCGCATTCGCCGGCTTCCAGCTGCGCCCCCACTACCGCGGCCCGCTCCCACAGGTTCAGCCGCGGGCTCGAACAGCCGGTACCGGCCGGCTGGCCGCCGCCCGTCCATTCCACAGGGCTGCCAGCGTACGCCAGCACGAAGGTAACCGCTTCCGCTTCGTAACGAACCTGGAGGTCCAGCGGCAATAACCGGTGCTCCTTCCGCACCCGGAACAAAATTTCCTGGAGCATCCTGAAAACGATCAGCTCGGTTCCTGCCGGAAGCGGGCGCCCGTTGCCGGTAACGCCGAAAACGTTGGGCGCCTGCCCCGGCCCGGGATCCGCCAGGTTCAGCTCGTTTTCCAGGGCCTGGAGCAGGCCCTGCCGGCTTATCAGTTCTTTTTCGGGGTAAAAGTTCCGGCACATCGCCCGGAAATCCTTGATGACCTGGCTCACCAGCACGCACGGCTCGGTCGCAGTCACACCGGCCCCGCCCGTTTGGGACAACAGCGCCAGCTGCACTTTCACCAGGCTCAGCACCTGGCCGATGTTTTCATACACCTCCTGGACCACCTTGTTCAAATAATGGTCGCGAATCTCCAACCGGGCCCACAACACCTCGTGTTCGTATAACAGTTTCTTATACTGGTCAGCATTTACCATCACGCAATGTACAAACTCTGTAAAAACGGGTAACCGTGAAAACACCCTATTTGCCCGCGGCACGTTTTCCCGGCACCAAACTGCCGGTGCTTTCGTAGTGAAAGATTGGTCCAACTGCCGTATTTTCATCCGGCCGGAAAACCGTTTCTAAAGAGCTGAACAAAATTATCCCTATCAATATGTCATCATCAACAAAGAAAACAAGGATTGTTATTATCGGGGTGGGTGCGGTAGGAAGCACGACGGCCTACACCTTATTGCTCCGGGGCCGCATGGATGAACTGGTGCTGATCGATGCCAATAAGGAAAAAGCCATGGGCGACGCCCTCGATATGAGCCACGGCCTGCCCTTCCTGGGAAAGGTAAAGGTATGGGCCGGCACCTACGAGGACTGCCGCGAGGCCGACATCATCATCATCACCGCCGGCGCCGCCCAGAAGCAGGGCGAGTCGCGCATCGACCTGCTGCGGCGCAACGTGGGCATCTTTGAAAGCATTACCAAGGAAGTGCTGGCCTACAACAACCACGGCATCCTGCTGATCGCCTCCAACCCCGTGGACGTCATGAGCTATTTTACCTACCGCAAATCGGGCTGGCCCGCCCACCGCGTGATCGGTTCGGGTACCCTGCTGGACAGTGCCCGTTTCCGTTACCTGATCGGCGAAAAGCTGAAAGTGGATGCCCGCAGCGTACACGCCCACATCGTCGGCGAGCACGGCGACTCGGAACTGCCGCTCTGGAGCCTGGCCAATATCGCCGGCACGCGGCTGTCGCTGTCGGAAGCGGAACAGGAAGAAATTTTTACCAACACCCGTGATGCGGCCTACCAGATCATCGACGCCAAGGGCGCAACCTTTTATGCCATCGCCCTGGCGCTGGACCGCATCTGCACGGCCATCCTGCGCAACGAATCGGCGGTGCTGAACGTGTCCACCCTGCTGCGCAACTACCACGGCATCTCCGACGTTTACCTGGGTGTGCCCTGCATCATCGACCGCAACGGCGTCCGCGAGGTGCTGCCGCTGGACCTCACCGACAAGGAAAACGAACTCCTCCACAAGTCCGCGCATAAGCTGAAGTCGGTGATTGAGTCGATTGCGCTTCAGTAAGAAGTTTACGGGTTTACAAGTTTACGGGTTGCTGGCGCCCGTCAGGAACCCGTAAACTTGTAAACTCGTAAACTTTTTAAAACGGCCGCACCCTCCAAACCCTTTCAAACGTCCTTCCTTCGGGCAGGGCGATGATGCCTTCCTTGTTGCGGAGTTGCTGGTCGGAGTCGACGCTGTCGGCGATGCCGCACCAGGGCTCGATGCAGAGGAAGTCGGCGCCGGGGGCCGCCCATAGACCCAGGAAGGGAAAGCCTTCGAAATGAAACTGAAGGCCACGGGGCGTTTTGGACGACTCCAGGGTAACGCAGTCCGAATGCAGGTGCTTGAGCACCAGGGCGTCCTTGCGGAACAGGTCCTTGCTCAGGGGCAGGGAGCGGGTATGGTCCAGCAGCGGCTGGGGTTCTTTTTCAATCAGGCCTTCCTTGCTGATCGGCCAGCGGCCGGCCTGCTCCTGCTTGTTAAACACGAGGCGGTAATCCTCGTAGGCGGTACCTTCCGCCAGGGGCAGCCGGAAAGCGGGATGGCCCCCGACCGAGAAAAGCAGGGCTTCCTCTTCTTCTTTATTTTCTACCCTGTAGGTCACCGATAGCTCCCCTCCCTTCAGCCGGTACACGAGGCTAAACACAAAACGGAAAGGATACACCTTCGCCGTCTCCTCATCGCTTTGCAAGGAAAAGGTAATGCTATCGGCAGTGGAATCGCTGACCGTAAACTCGCGGTCGCGGGCAAAGCCGTGCCGCGGCAGCCGGTAAGCGGTATTTTTGAAATAATAGGTATCCGCCTTCAGGCTGCCGACGATGGGAAACAAAACCGGTGAATGCTTTGCCCAGAATTGCGGGTTGGCTGGCCACATATAATCCAGGCCGGTCCCTTTGTGCACGAGGCTTACCAGCTCGGCTCCCTTGGGGTTTATGGTTGCTTTAAGCTGTTCGGTTTCTATGGTATACATAACGCTAAGGTAAAGCGAAATATACCAGCAGGGGCAGCGGCGATACAGCTTATGCTTCCCCGTTAGAAGAACCGGGGGCAGCGCAACTGCATCAGGGCCCGGTGGTGGGCCGACAGGGGATTATTCAAACGCCAGCCCAGCCGGAGCAGGGCCGAGAAATAAGAATCGTTGTTTTCCGGGTTGCCGCGTTGCTCGTTGAGCCGCGGGGCGGTGCGGGTGGGGTGGTCCACCAGGTTGCCGCGGTAATACAGCTGGCGGGCCATGGCTGCCTGTTGCGGCGGAAGGTATTTTTGAAACAGCTGGGCGTTGATATACGTTCGGCTGACATCGTCCATGTAGTCGGTAGCGGTGAACCGGTGCAGCACTTCCAGGCCGATGTATTTGTTTTCGCGGAAGTAATACTTGATGCCCATACCCAGGGGCATTTCCATGGAGGTGAGCTTGTAAGGCTGGCGGTCGGGGTATTCGGCCATACCCTGCCCTTCGAGGCGCAGCGGTTGCAGCGCCACCCAGCGCCGGCTGCCATCGGTCTCGATATACTGCCCTTTGGGATTGAAATGAAACAGGCCCACTCCTATCAGCCCGTAGGGACGCAGTTTACCCCGCAGCCCTTCCCGCTTTTCCAGGAACACGGTGGGGTAAAATTCCAGGGCCAAAAAGGCCTCCGTTAGCGGGGATATAAACTGCAGGTTGCGGTTTTTTCGAAAAACCTCGCTGCTGCCCTGGTCGGCAATGAGGCTGTCATAACTTTCCAGGGTGCCGATGTTGACGGCTAACCGGATGCCCAGCCATTCAGCAGGATAGATGTTTGCATAGGCCCCTTTAACGAGGCGGGTAAGGGGAAGGTTGACGTCCTTGATAAAGGGTTTTCCCTTTCCTTTCTGACCGGCGAGGTCGCCCAAAAAGATCAGGGGGCCAATGCCCACGCCAAATTCAAACTTGCCATTGCCGGTCATCAGGGACTGGGAGCAGGAAACCTGCGGAACGGACAAAAGGGAGAGTACCAGCAGGACAACACCTGCCAGGCGGAGTAAAGTTTTTCTCATAGAGGATGGTACGGAATACGGTTTTACAAAAAGGTTTGGATCGCGCCGCGAAAGTATTGATATTGCTAAGCCCGCATGCGTACAAAAATTTGATTTTCAAAAGAATACGGGTATGCCTGTATAAATTTTACAGGCCCCTACCCTTATGGGTGTTAATTGCATTTACCTAGAATGCGGCATATAATAAAAAAGCACCCGGCCGGGACCGGGTGCTTTTTTATTTTGGGGACTGCTAGGCTACACGGCGTTTTGAAGGCTGGCGGCCCGCAGCCGGTCCATTTCCTGGTGTCTGCGGAGGCAGGCGGCAATTTGGGCAATATGGTCGATCAGCACCACGATGATGGAATCGGGCTGTGCCTGTGCCAGCGCGTGCTCAACGGCTTCCTGCTCGCTGTACACATAGGTGATGGGCTTGTGCGGATCGGCCCGGTAGATGCCGGAACGCAACAGGCGGTCCAGCTCTTCGGGCTGCCGGCCCCTCAGGTCATCGTCGTGGCGGATGATGATCTTGTCGAAGACCCTTGCCGCCTCCTCGCCCAGGGCGATCAGGTCCTCGTCGCGGCGGTCGCCTACCCCCGTGATGACGCCTACTTTCAGCGAAGCGGCAAAGGATCGTACGAACTGTCCCAGCGCCCGTACGCCATGGGGGTTGTGGGCGTAATCGAGGATCACCTTGAAGGAGGAAAACTCGAAGATGTTCATGCGGCCGGGAGTCATTTCGGTCGAAGGCACGAAGGTGCGCAGGGCCGAACGGATGGCGCCCAGGTGGATGCCGTTGGTATAAGCCGCCAGGCAGGCGGCCAGCACGTTCAGGATGTTGAAGGGCGCCTGGCCGTTAAAGGTCAGGGGAATGTTGGCTACCTCCTCGATCGGGATCAGCTGGTTGCCCTGGCGCAGCAGGATCAGCCCGCCTTCGACCATGGCGGCCAGGCCGCCGGCGCTGCAGTGGCGTTCGATGCGGATGTTGTGGGCATAAAGCGAGAACAGGGCCACCTGGCAGCGCAGGTTGTCCTTCATGGCGTAGACGAGGTCGTCGTCGGCATTGAGCACGGCATAACCGGTTTCCCTGACCGTTTCGGCCACCACCGCTTTCACGCGGGCCAGCTGTTCCAGCGAATCGATGCCTTCCAGCCCCAGGTGGTCTTCGGCCACGTTGGTGACGATGGCGCCGTCGCACTGGTCGAAGGCAAGGCCCGAGCGCAGGATGCCGCCGCGGGCCGTTTCCAGCACCGCGAACTCTACCGACCGGTCGGTCAGGATGGAGCGGGCCGACTGGGGACCGGCGCAGTCACCCGCCAGCAGCAGGTCGTCGTTAATGTAAATGCCGTCGGTGGTACAGTAGCCGGTAGAGAAGCCTGCCTTGCGGGCCATCCAGGCGGTCAGCCGGGTTGTGGTGGTCTTGCCGTTAGTGCCGGTGATGGCGATGAGCGGAATACGGCCGTTATCCTTATGGGGAAACAGCATGTCCACTACCGGTCCGGCCACGTCGCGGGGCTTTCCTTCCGAAGGATACAGGTGCATGCGGAAACCGGGAGCGGCGTTCACTTCCAGCACCACGCCGCCGTTTTCATCCAGGGGCGTTTCCAGGTCCGGGGCGATGATGTCGATGCCGCAGATGTCGAGGCCGATGGTGCGGGCCGCCCGCTCGAACAGCAGGCGGTTGCGGGGGTGCACCCCGTCGGTGACGTCGGTGGCGGTGCCCCCGGTGCTCAGGTTAGCGGTGGGCTGCAGGCACAGCCATTCGCCCTGGGGCAGTACCGTGTCGGGGGTATAGTTCTTTTTGCGCAGTAGGCCGAGCGCCACCTCGTCGAGCTTGATGCGGGTCAGCACGTTTTCGTGGTCGTCGCCCCGGCGGGGATCGCTGTTCACCGCTTCCACCAGCTGCCGCACGGTATGGCGACCGTCGCCGGTAACCGAAGCCGGCGTGCGGCGGGCGGCCGCCACCAGCTGGTAGTTGACCAGCAGTACCCGGAAGTCGCTTCCGGGAATGAATTTTTCGATAAGAATTTTTTCGCTGATCTGTTTGGCCCGGTCAAAAGCGGCACGGGCATCCTCAACAGTTGTGATATTTATTGTTGCGCCTTTTCCATGATTTCCATCCAGGGGTTTGACCACCAGCGGAAATCCAAGGGCTTCGATGATCCCTTCGAGCTTTTCCACTTCTTCCGTTACTTCACCCCGGGCCACGGGGATATGGGCGGATGTCAGCAACTTTTTCGTTTCGCCCTTGTTGCCGGCCAGGTCCACGCCGATGGAACTGGTGGTGCCGGCCAGGGTAGCCTGGATGCGCTGCTGCTTTTTGCCGTATCCCAACTGCACCAGCGAATCCCCTTCGAGGGGCACGGCAGGGATGCCTTTGCGGGCCGCCGCCTGTACAATGGAGGCCGTGCTGGGGCCCATCTTGTGCTGCAGCCAGAGCCGGCGGATCGCATTAATTTCTTCTTCAATAGGAGGACGTTCGCCTTTTATCAGCGATTCAGCGATGCGTACGGCGGCAAGGGCTGCAAATTTTCCGGATTCTTCTTCTTCATATGCGATCACTACCTGGTAAACGCCTTCTTTCCCCGCACCACGGGTACGGCCAAAACCTACCTCTATGCCGGCCAGGGTTTGAATTTCCAGGGCGATGTGCTCGATCACATGGCCCATCCAGGTGCCCTCCTTTACCCGGCTGAAAAAGCCGCCGGGCACCCCTTCGCTGCATTCGTGTCCGTACAGGGTCGGGATCAGTTCTTTCAAACCTTCGTAAAAGCCCGGTATCCGGTGGGTAGGATACTGCTCCAGTTCTTCCAGATCCAGGGTCATCTGGATAAGGTTGTGTCGTTTGATGGACCAATAATTCGGTCCACGCAACACTTTTAGGGCAAGCACTTTCATTCCGTTTGTTTTAAGTCTAAATAAATGGTTTAAGGTTCCGGGAAAATAGAAGAAATCTTGTACCAGAAATTCTGCCCTCTCCCCGAAACGGCTGAATTAGTAATAACTTAATTCCCGGCAACGCTCTCCCCCCAACTCGTGAACTGGTGCACGCGTAAAACCGTGAAGTTTTCGTTGGCATGCTTTTTAAAAGGGTTACGCCAATATGAATCAACCCAAAGGCTACCTGGTCGCTATCGGCGGGGCGGAAGACAAGCTGATGGAGGAAGAGCGGAAGACCTCACCCTCCACGATCAATCTATTCGAGGCCAGCATCCTGAAAAAGGTGGCGGACATGGCCGTTCGTAAGGGGGAGATCCGGATCGAGCTGGTGACCACGGCTTCCTCCTTTCCCGACGAGCAATGGGCGGTCTACAAAAAAGCGTTCAAAAAGCTGGGATGTACCGAAGTAAGCCACCTGAAGATCACCAGCCGCGACGAGGCCGACAGCCCCAAAACGCTGGAGCGCCTGCAAAAATGCACCTGCGTGTTTTTCTCGGGCGGCGACCAGCTGCGGCTCTGCTCCATCCTGGGCGGCACCACGGCCCTCGACCTGCTGAAGGAACGCTATAACAACGAATACCTGGTGATTGCGGGCACCAGCGCCGGTGCGGCCGCCATGAGCAGCACCATGATCTGCGGGGGCAATGCCGACCGGGCCTACATGAAGGGTGAAGTCCAGATCGGCAGCGGCTTCGGCTTTTTGCAAAACGTCATCATCGACACCCATTTCGAGGCCCGCGGCCGGTTCGGACGGCTGTCGCAGGCCATCGCCGCCCAGCCCGGCGAACTCGGCATCGGCCTGGACGAGGATACCGGCGTGGTCATTGAAAAGGGCAACAAGATGAAGGTGATCGGCTCCAGCAGCGTAGTGATCGTGGACGGCAGCTATATCGAATACAACAACATCGCCGACATTGCCGCCGGCAAACCCATATCGGTGGCCAACATGAAGGTTCATGTCATGGCCTGCGGCGACGAGTTCGACCTGACCAACTTTCAGTTTTTAGGCCCAAAGACGAAAACAACGAAATAGTTTCTAAGTTCCTGAGTTCGTTGGTCCCAGTTACGATCCGCCTGGTCTTGACCTTCAAGCGATACGACCACTCAAAAACTTAGAAACTCAGGAACTTGGAAACTATTCTTTACTTTGCGCGCATGGCGCTGAGTAAACGGGTACGAGAACGGGTGCATCAGAAATTTGACGGCCGCTGTGCTTATTGTGGCCGCGAGATCGCGTACAAGGAAATGCAGGTGGACCATTATTATCCCCAATGCAAGGAAAAGTTTTATGCCCGCCGCTTTAAAATCGACGTGCATGCCGAGGAGAACCTGATGCCCACCTGCCGCCGGTGCAACCACTACAAACGGGCGGCCAGCCCCGGCCAGTTCCGCAAACTGATGAAAACCCTGCACGAACGGCTGCAGGACATTTACATTTTAAAGGTGGCGGTCGATTTCGGCATGGCTACCATCCAGCCGTTTGACGGCCTGTTTTATTTTGAAAAATGGAAACACCGGCAGCAGGCAGCAACGACGGCCGCTGCCGCCCGGGAAAAAGAGCCCCTCCTGACGCTGGTAACGCCTGCCGAGGCCTCTTAAACCCCTGCTGCCGCCCCGCCCGGCAGCCAATGGATGAATTCAGGCAGGCTCTTTGCATTTTATTTTCCCGGGCAGCCCGGGCGGCCGCCGGCTGCAGTTCTTTTGAAACCTTCGGCTCTTGCAGAAAAGGTAGGCCCCTATGTTTACCCCATAAATTTTTCTATTTTGAAACAAAGAGCATTTATGATCTCCATCCCTCAAGCCAAATATTACAGCCTATTGCTGGAAATGCTGATCCATATCCAGACGGAAGTACAGGTATTGCGGAACTTTGTGATCACCGAGTACATTGAAAAATCAGGCAGAGGTGAAGAGGAAATCCGCGAAGAATACAACGAGATGTATGCCGATACCAAAAACGCGATCCTCGCCCAGATCAAAACACATTACGACGACGACTTCGATGTGGATGATTTCCTGGCGAAATTATAGGAAGGGGCCTTCGCTCCTCTTAGCAGGCCGGCGCGCTTCTTTTTTTTCGGGCCGCCTGCAAACGGGCGTTCCCGGCACCCGCAACAAGGCCCGGCTCACATAACCCTTACTCATCACACATTACTCCTTATTCATCACGTTGTTCCTCATTCGTTTTCGCGGCCCTTCGATGGGCACCACCGTTCCCCGCAGGGGCGCCCCCCACTTGCGGCTTCCTTTTTGCTATACTGCAAGGCGTCCGGAAGGCACCAGTTTCTCCGGAAGTAAGTTAGTGTCCTTACTTTTACATTTTAATTGAACACAGCGATATGGAGTATACGATTAATCACGTTCAATATTTGTTTGATGAACTGGTAAAACACCTTATTGTACTTTCCCTGGATAAAGATGACCAAACAGAGCTTTTCCGTCATGGCCCTTCCGGCTACGCCCTTGGCGTGGAATTGGATACTTACTATACGCTGCAAAAAAGGCATTACCTCCGTCATTCCCTGCTGAACGAAGAGCAGGTGGGACAGATGGATAAACTGGAAGAGTACGTGCAGAAACGCATGGGCAAGGCACATAAATCCTTTTGGGACAAAGCCCCCCGCCACCCGGGCTGGGACAAAGTGCGCCTCCTGGCCCGCGACTGCCTGAAAGCCCTGGAGAAAGAAGACTGGGGCATCCGGGTCAAATACGAGTACATAAAAATCTATTTCGAAGGCCGCGAGCAATGGGACGGCAACGGATCGGCCAGCATCCGCCTGGTACAACCCGGCAAGGAAGACAGCGCTTTTTAAGCTGCTTGAAGCCGGCAGGCGACCCCTGTTCCGGCCCACCATGAAAAAGGGCGGCACCTGCGTACCGCCCTTTTTTCGCTTGCCCGTGAAAGCCAGCCGCTTATTTGGCACATTTCAATACCACCTTGTCGTTGCCCTGGCTCACCTGCACATAATAAACGCCGCGGCCGTAGCTGCTGCCGAACTGGAGCTCGCCCGCTGCCGGGCAGGACCTTGATTCTATAACCCTTCCACTCAATGCATCCACCACCTGCAGTTGCACCTGTTCCGTACTGCCGTTGCCCTTTACCGTCAGCGTAAAGCTGTTGGACTGGGGACGGGTAACGACATTTGCGTACAGGGACCCCGGGTTGCCGGCGCCGGAGGACTGGTCATGATCTACGGAAACTGCGGCGGACCTGCTGGTGGTGTTCCCGCTGGCATCCACCGAGGTAACGGTGATGGTATACACCCTTCCGCTTTCCAGCCCGGACCGTTCCGCCCGCAAACGCACCAGCGTGGGGCTGATCACCTGCCAGTCGGCGCTGGTATTGCCGTCGCCCCAGCCATTCAACGCTTCGTTGCTGGTAACCGTCACCTTCGTGGCGGTAACCGCCACGTTATCGGAAGCGGTGTAGTTCAGGCGGATGTCGTGCATTTTATGGTTGGGAGGCCACAGGGTGGCGGAGGAAGGAACGAGGTTGCTGATCACCGGGGCCTCGGAATCCACCACATCAATGGTCTGCAGGCCCGAAACCGAATTCCCGGAGGCATCGGTGGCGGTCCAGGTGATGGTGGTCCGGCCCATAGGATAAGGCGCGTCCAGGGCTACTGCATCACTGCGGGTAGCCATAACCGTTACAGCTCCATTGGAGTTGTCGGTGGCGCTGGGCGTCCCGGGGTCCACCGAGGCCGTAGCGGCGCCGGCATCGGTGGAGGTAGTGATGGCGGCGGGTACGGTCAGTACCGGCGGCTCCTGGTCGGCAAGGGTAACCGTTATGGTATCGGAGTACCTTGTCGACTGGTCTTTTCCTTCGATGAATAAACGGTATTGCGCCGTGCCGAACGATACGGCCGTGTCCACCACCTCGATGGTGCGCCCCCGGGCAGTGGAACTGTCGGAAGGTAACGTGGTCATCGTGGTCCAGGCCGCGTCGTTGAGCGATTTCTGCACGGAAATGGCCTTGATGTAGTTTTCCAGCTCGGTTGTCCAGCTGAGGGTGGCGCGCCCCGTTTCCTTTTGGTAGGCGCCTTTGAAGTTGCTGATCTTCACGGTCTCCGCCCCCAGGGTGGTGTGAACCTTGAGGCTCCAGCCCCTGGCGATGGTGCCGAAATTGCCCTTGGTATCGTTTACGGCATACAGGCTCCAGGTACCATTGGGCAGAATGCCGTAAAAGGAAGCCAGGGATCCTTTCCGGAAAGGGCCTGCAGCGGGTGCAGGCCATACGTCCGCAGGCGTTCCGTAATTGGAAGGCTTGTAGGTTCCGGAACCGAAAGGAAGGAAGTCCGGGAGGGCGGCCGGCGCCGCGTCGTCGAGCGAAAGGTCGATGCCCAGCACATCATCGGCACCGCCGATGTCGGACAGCACAATGGCATTGGTGCCGTCCGGGGCCACCAGCAACAGGTCCAGCGCATCGGGATTATTGTGCTCAAAACCGTGCAAGGTAAGGGTCAGCCCCGTCACTACTCCCTGCAGGCCCGAGACTTCCAGGCGGGAAGGATACAGGCTGGCCGGTATGGGCGTCAGGGTGCCGTCGGGAAGGGGAATCGGCGCCGGGTTGGTGAAGGAAAGCTGGGCGTCCGCCGGGGCGGCGGAAAGCAGGAGCATCAGGCACACAAGCTGCCTGAATTTACTCCTGGGAGTAAACCTGGGTACAGATAGCATCATAAGGGTAGATTTATTTTTCAAAAGTATTGGGGGAACCTCCATAGTAGGGGGATCCGCTTTCTGCAAATGCAACAATTAAATGGTTCTGCTTAGTTTTTGATAATCACTATTTTGACAAGGCTTAGCCGCATTCGAACGGCCTTCAACAAAATGAAAAGCGGCGGCCCTCGGCCGGCACCTTAACCGCCGATGAACAGCTTTTGCGTGTTTTGCCGGCCTCCGGCTACTACTTTCAGGATATAGATCCCCGGGGTCAAATGCTGAAGGTCCAGCCGGCAGGTGGTGGACTCCGGAACAATGTCGGGTTTTCGCAACAGGACCCTTCCGTTCATATCCAGCAGGAAAAAGGAAAACTTTTCCCGGGGCACGGTATTGAGGGAAACCGTCGTGAAGGAACTTCCCGGTACGGAGTACGCCCTGAAGATCATATCCCGGGCAGCGGCCGCATTGGCGGTAGCGATGTGGGAATACTGGTAGGTGCCGTCCAGGTCCACCTGTTTCAGCCGGTAATAGTTTCGCCCGGGAAAGGGACGGCGGTCGGGAAACTGGTAAGCCTGCGCCACCCGGGTGGTTCCCGCGGCAGTGACCGTTCCCAGCGGCTGCCAATGATGGCCGTCCACGGAGGTTTCCACCTGGAACAGCCGGCTGTTGGTTTCCTCGGCGGTGGCCCACCGGAGCAGAACGGAACGTTGCACCTCGCTGTAGGCGGCGGAAAAATGAAGAAAGGTGACCGGGAGCCCCGTCTCCAGGGCGGGATCCCGGGTTTTCAGGGTCAGGGTCCAGCCGGCAAGCGAGCCATAACCATCATCCTCGTTGATGATATACAGGCGCCAGGTACCGTTTGGCTGAATGCCTTTGAAGGTGGAAAGCACCGACAGGCCGGAAGCCACCGGGGCAGGGTCCGCCCAGGTATCCACATCGCCGATCGCCAGGTTGGTGGGCTTATACGTCCCTGCCTTCAGGGTATCGTCGGGCAGGAGGGCCGTTGCCGCGTCGTCCAGCGTCAGGTCGATGGGCGTCTTGACGTCGATGGCCGCCCCGGCGTCGGACATGATAATGGCATTGGTGCCGTCGGGGGCCACCAGCAACAGGTCCAGGCCGGAAGGAAAGTTATGCGTAAAGCCCTGCAAGGTGACGCTCACCCCCGTAACCACATGCCCCACGGGCAGGGAAACGGTCAGGGAAGAAGGGTAAATCACGGCCGGCATGGGGTCGCCATCCACCGGGTAAAGACCATTCAGGTCCGTGTTGTGGTAACTGTTGGTAAAAACCTGTGCCTGGAGGTTGCTGAAGCAGACAGCCAGAAACAGGCCGAGCAATAGGATATTTTTGCCCCGGGCAGGCAAAAACGGATTAAATTTTCCTTTCATGGGATCGGGATCACAGCAAAAGTAGCGGCCCCCGTGCCAAGGACCATTTCCGGCAGGGCTAATTTTGCAGCACTAGTCATTTTATTGGATATCAGCTACTTAAATTCGCTTAACGGGCTTATCCATATAGGACTAAGTAGCGCCACCGGTAGCGGGAAGCATTGATTGTCCGGAAATAGGGGCCGGTTCCGGTGCGTCCTGACGGGCGCCTTTCTCTTTTCCTTACTTTTAGCGCCTTAAAAAACAGTTTATGGCAGCAACGAAAATTACGGTAAACAACAACGGCTCCCTGAAAGTGGAAGGCGATTTCGAGATCGTGGATAAAAACGGCAATGTGTATGACCTTGGCGGAAGAACGGCCGTTTCCATTTGCCGGTGCGGGCTGTCGAAGAACAAACCCTTCTGCGATGCTTCACACAAGGGACACTTCGAGCACGAGGCAGTGGCCTTTGCCCTGCCCCCGAAAAAGTAAAATAAAAGCAGGTACTTCGTACCTGCTCCTTTTTTATTCTTCTACCTTCACTATTGTTCCCTTCCCTCCCTTTCCTTCATTGGAAATATAAAGGACACCTTCCGGGCTGAACGTGAGGCCTTCGGCCTGGGGAAAATCACCGCCCTTCAGCTGGACCTGGCGGAGCAACTGACCGCTGCGCTCCAATATCAGTAGCCGGCGGTTCGGACCGTCGAGCACATAGATCTGCCCGGTCTTCGGGTGCACGTTGATCTCCGAAGGCTGCACCCCCTTGTTCTTTTTCTTTTCTTTTTTGCCGTTGGCGGCCCCTTCCCCTACAGGAATCTTTAGCACGGGGGCGGTCTGCATATGGCCCGTGCCGGGGTCAACGGCATAAATTCCTTTGTACTCCTTGCTGGTAGGGTCCTCGCCTTTGGGCGCCAGCAGCAGCCGCTTTTCCCGGGCATCATAGCAAAGGCCTTCCACGTCCTGCTTCGCCGTCAGGGGCGTGCGGTGTTCTTTTACCCGGGGGTTCTTTCCCCGGAAGTCCGCGATCTCGTACAGGCGCCCGTCACTGCGCACTACGAAGGCATCGGTTCCCGCCAGGGTCACCCCTTCGTAATCGCCGGGACCGGCAAAAGGGATCTCCTGCTCGATCTTACCGGTTTGCACGTTGTAGACAAACAGGGCACCTTTTTCGTCCTGGATGCAGACAAAGCGGTCCCGGTCCAGGTAAGCGATCCCGGATACCTCCATCAACTCGGGCGGCAGTTCCCACCGGGCGGCTACATTAAGCTGGGATCCGCCGGCCCCAGGTTCGCTGAATCCTTCCTTTTCCCGGTTCACCTTATTTTCCGCTCCTGCTGCCGTGGCAACGGTGGCTTCCGGCCCGATCCAGGGTTGGATCCGGCCCCAGAAAACCAGCGGCAGTACCACCACGACCACCACCAGCAGCGCCATTTTATCAATCTTGCTCATGTGGATGTATTTAAGGGTTTACGAAAAAAACGGGCAGGGACAACAGCCCAATTAGCGCGCCCCTTTTACAAAACTCCCAATCAAATCTGGAAACATATGGGAAAAACTTATAGTGTAGCGGAAGGAAATTGCAGGCTGAGGATATGTTTGCCCTCGAAGTGATAATCGATGTGGTAGCCGTACAGCTCCCCGATCGCTTTCACAATCGCCAGGCCCAGGCCGGTGGAGCTCATGGATTGCTCCTCCTTGTAAAACCGGTCGAACAGGTGGACCTTGTCCAGGGGAGCCGCCTTGCCCGAATTTTCAAACTGGAGCAGGTTTTCCCGGATGCGGATGTGCACGTAGCCGGAAGGAAGGTTATGGACCAGGGCGTTCTTGACCAGGTTACTCATCAATACCGAAGCCAGGCCGGGGTTGAGGGTATGGCGGCAGGCGCCCTCCTCGCTGATGGAAACGGAAATTTTTTTGTACTCGATCAGGGCGTCGAAGTCCTGTACGGTCCTTTTGATCAGCTCATTAAAGTTTACCACTTCACCGGATTCGAACTGCCGGTTCTCGATCCGGGAGAGCAGCAGCAGGGATTTATTCAGGCGGCCCAGGCGTTCGAGGTTTTCCAGCACATCGGCCACCAGCCGCCCCTGTTCTTCGGAAAGGGTGTTGGTCTCGGCCAGCATTTCCAGCTTGTTGAGGCTGATGGCCAGGGGCGTCTGCAGTTCGTGGGCCGCGTTCTCGATAAACTGCTTCTGGCTGTCATAGGTGTCGATATTGCTTTGCAGCAGGTTCTGCACCACGGCATGCAGCAGCTGGAACTCGGTGACCTCCGTCTTTTCGGCTTCCAGCGGCACAGGCTTGTCGAGCCGGAAGTTGGCCAGGCGGTGCAGCAGCCGGTAAAAGGGTCCCCAGATCTTTTTCAGCAGCAGGTTGTTTAGCAGCAGGATGGAGGAGACCAGCCCCAGGTACAGCCACAACAGCGACACCAGCAGCTGCTGCACCAGGTCGTCGGCCTCCACCATGGAGGTGATCACCCGCAGCTCGTACTGCCGGTTGTTTTGCCGGAAGCTGGTGCGCAGCAGGCGCACCGGCTCGAACTCGTCCTCGTTCTGCATGTACATGAAGGTGTCGACAAACACGTCCTTAACCGGGAAGGCCGCACCGGGCGGCAGCTCCCGCACCCGGTAGGAGCCCTCCTCGAAGCTGGTGCGGCGGAGGACGGAGGAATCGTGGGCCGCCTTCTGGATGATCAGCTGCTTCTGGTTGTCAAGGCCGTCGTCCATGCTGTCGTAAATTTCTTCGAGCATGGAAAAGTAAAAGGCCGTGGCCCAGAGCGAGATGATCAGTACCAGCAGCCCGGCGAACCAGGTGGTGGTGATATTGAGCAGCTTCATTCCGTCACCAGTTTATAACCGATGCCGTAAACGGCCTGGATCTCCACTTCGGCGCCGCTGTCCTTTAATTTTTTGCGGACGTTGCGGATCTGCGAGTACACGAACTCAAAGCTGTCGGCCTCGTCGATGTGGTCACCCCAGACGTGTTCGGCCAGGGCGGTTTTGGTGACGAGCCGGTTTTTGTTGGTGATCAGGTACAGCAGGATGTCGAATTCCTTGCGGGTGAGGCCCAGGTCTTCCCCGTCCACTTTGATGGCCCGGAGGTCGGCATCCACCAGCAGGTTGTTGAGGGTAAAGGCCGAGCTGCCGCCAAAATTCTTGCGGCGCAGGACCGAGCGGATGCGGGCATGCATTTCGGCCAGGTGGAAGGGTTTGGGCAGGTAGTCGTCGGCGCCCAGGTCGAGGCCGGCCACCCGGTCGTCCAGGGAGTTGCGGGCCGAGATGATCACTACCCCGTCGGCCTTCCGTTGCCTTTTGAGGTTGCGCAGGATGTCGAGCCCGCTGCCGCCGGGCAAGGAAATGTCCAGCAGGATGCAGTCGTATTCGTAAATGCCCGTTTTTTCCAGGGCCGTGTCGTAATCGGAGGCCGACTCCACCAAAAAGGATTCCTTTTCCAGGGATTGCATGATGGTTTCCAGCAGTGCCGGCTCGTCTTCAATAACCAGGATTTTCATATCCGACGTCGGTTGGGTGAACCGTGAAGATCGGGATAAATCCGGGCCAAATCCGGGAATTTCGGAGGTCGGATATCTATTGGGCTTTGCGCATGATGCGCTGGCCGCGGACCAGCAGCTTCAGGCCGCGATGTTTCAGGGAAATGACGGTGGTCTTTTTTTCGCTTTCCTCGGCACTGCGGTTCAGGGCCGCCAGCGTATCCTTGTAGGACAGCACGCCTACCAGGGTATTGTCGCCCGTGACCACGGGCAACACGTCCCATTCCTGCCGGGCCATCAGCTCCACGGCAGCCCGCAGCGGCCGGTGCGGCGACAGGGAGGGCACCTCCCATTTTGTCAGGCGGGCAATGGGCAGGCCGGGCTGGTGACGGTTGCCGAGCAGGTCGGCCAGGGGAATGATGCCGCGGAACTGGTTCTCCGCTCCGGCCACTACGTATTGTCCGGCATAGCGGCCCTCTTCCTGGCCCATCCAGTCCACCACCTCTCCTACCGTATTGTTTTCGCTCAGCACCAGCACCTCGGTCTTCATCACTTCCATCACGGTCAGCTTTTCCAGCAGGTCGGGCTGGTACGCTACGGGGGTCTTTACGCCGCGGCGGCCGATCTTCTCGGTCATGATGGTGTTTTCCATCAGCAGGAAGGACACGATATAGGCGCCCGTGCAGGCCGCCAGCAGGGGCAGCAGCGCCTGTCCCTGGCCAGTGGTTTCCAGCGCAAAAACGATAGAGGTCAGCAGCGCACGGGAAGCACCCGCAAACATGCACGACATGCCCACTAATGCGGCCAGCGGCAGGCTGACGCCTGAATGGGGAAACCACAGCAGCACCAGCGATCCCAGCAGGGAGCCGGTTGCCCCGCCAATGGTCAGCAGCGGGGCCAGGGTACCGCCCGAAGTGCCGCTGCCCAGCGAAATGGCCCACGACACGAACTTGAACACGCAAAGCGCGATCACTACCTGCAGGGTCAGGCTGCCGTTCAGCAGGTCCGTAATATTGTTGTAGCCCACACTCAGCGTACGGGGGTAGAAATATCCCACCACGCCCACGGCCAGGCCACCGATAGCCGGCCACCACATCCAGTGCAGGGGCAGCTTCTCAAAAGCGTCTTCGATCAGGTAAACGATCTTGGTCACCCCTACCGACAGCAGGCCAATGACCAGTCCCATCAGGCTGTAGGCAAACAGGGCGGTATTGGAAGGCGCCTCGATCCGGCCCGAAAGCGGGAAAACCGGCCCTTCCTCGAACAGGAAGTGGTGACCGGCAGCACCGGTAATGCAGGCCAGCGCCACGGGCAGGATAGCCCGGGGCGAAAACTCGAACAGCAACAGCTCGATGGCCAGAAAAATGGCGGCCAGCGGGGTGCCGAAAATGGCCGACATGCCCGCCGTGGCGCCGGCAGCCAGCAGGATCTTGCGCTCGTTGTGGGTGATATGCAGCATTTGTCCCATAGTGGAGCCAAAGGCGCCGCCGGTAGCGATGATGGGACCTTCGGCCCCGAACGGGCCGCCGGTACCAATGGCAATGGCCGACGAAACGGGCTTGAGCCAGGTGATGGCGGGCTTAATGCGGCTGTGGTTGGTCAGCACCTGCTCCATGGCTTCGGGGATGCCATGGCCCCGGATGGCCTTGGAACCGTAATACGCCATCAGTCCCACGATAAGGCCGCCCACCACCGGCAGCCCAATTACCCACAGGCCGAGGTGATGGCCCAGGGGCGAGGCTTCGCTAAAGGAAAGGGTGCCGTGGAAGGACAGGTTGGTCACGCCATTGATCAGGCCCACCAGGAAGCGGGCGATAAAGCTGATGACGGCGGCAATACCGATGGCCAGCAACGATATGGTTACCAGCCGCTTCTTATGGTTGGCATTGGTAGTTGGAAAATTTTCCGGCTCTTGTGCGGCCAGCGTCGGCGAAACCGGGATGGCCCCCTGTATCTTATTCGGTGCGTTCATGGCCGCAAAGTTCCCACCGAAGGGCCTTGCCATTTGGCAAGAAAAAGTTTACGAGTTTACAGGTTTACGGGTTTACGAGTTCCTGACGGGCGCCAGCAACTCGTAAACTTGTAAACCCGTAAACTACTCAAAACTGTCCTACCTCCTCGAAACTTCCTTCCGTATGCGACTCAGCGAAGTAGAAGTAATTCCCAGGTACGTGGCCACGTGCTTGAGGGGGGCATGGCGGAAGATCTCGGGTTGGGAGGCGACCAGGAGGTTGTAGCGTTCTTCGGCGGTGAGGTGGAGCATATTCAGCATGCGTTGTTTCAGTTCGGCGTAGGCGCCGACGAGCACCAGGCGGTTGAATTCGCGGAACTCGGGCAGCGAGTGGAAGGCCACTTGCAGCTGGTCGTAGGAAATGCACCAGGCATGGCAGTCCGTCAGCGCCTGGAAGGTTTCGCCCGTGGGCTGGCGCTTGAAAAAGGACGACAGCTCGCAGACCACCTGGTTGCCCGAATAAAAGTTGGTGGTGATGTCGTTGCCGTTCTTATCGTAGGTATAGGCCCGAACAAAGCCGCTGGTCAGGAAATAGTAATCGTTGCAAACCGTTCCTTCCTCCAGCAGGATGTCGTTTTTCTGGAGGATCGTTCCGGTAAAGTGGCGGGCCACTTCTTCCGCCTCCCGGGCGGAAATGGGAAGGATGGTTTGGATAAACTGGAGGAAGGACGTTCTGTCGGCTGGCATTATGGTAAAGGGCCCCTTTTCTACCGGGGGCGGTAAAATTAGGGAGAAAGCCATTACCGCCTTGCCCTTCCGATGCTTAGTCTTCCGTCTTTGCCGGCTGGCGTACTTTGCGGAAGCGGATATGCTTGGCCGATTCCTGCCGGGTGAGCAACATGGGGATGGCCACGCCCCCGGCCAGGCTCATGAGGATGAACATCACTTTTAGTCCATAGCTGACGGTATCGCTCAGCACCCGGGTAAACTCCTCGCCCTGCAGGTTGCCCGAAAGTTTGATCAGCCCCAGCATCATGCGGTAGGCAAAGGTACCCGGCACCATGGGGATCACGGCGGGAATGGCGAATACCAGCGGCGGCGCATGGCGGTTGTGGGCCGAAGGAATGCTGAGCAGGCCCGCCAGGATGGCGCCGAGCAGCGTGGCCGACACCACACTGGCGCCCAGGTGCATGCTCCAGGCTTTCGTCAGGCCGGCGGCCGCGCCGATGAGGAACACAGGGGCCAGCGCCCGGACCGGCACATTGAACAATACGGCAAAGCCAACGGCGGCCCCACCAAACCAGATACCTTTTTCCAAGAAAAAATAATCCATAGGAAGCGGCGATTTAAAAGTGGTAGATGGAGACCGTGGTCATCAGGCCCAGGGCAATGGTGAAGGAAATAATGAATCCCTGGAACCCCCGGATGACCCCGTTTTGCAGGTTGCCGTCGATGAGGTCGGAAAACGAGTTGATCAGCGGTACGCCGGGGATCAGGAACAGCACCGAGGTGGCGAAGGCCTGCTCGTGGGTCGAGCCCCCGAACTTCACCGGCAGCCCCGCAATGAGGGAGGCGGTCAGGGCGGCGAAGTAGATGCACAGGTAGGGATTGAACTCTTTTTTGGCGGCTTCCTGCCGTACGAACAGGCCGGTGGCCGAAGCCAAAAAGACCACCGGCATATCGACGAACGACCCGCCGGCCAGCCGGCAGAAGGAGGCGCCGGCCAGGCCCACCAGCGCCAGCACCAGCAGGCGGGGGTAGTGCGGCAGGGCGCGCAGGCGTTGGAGTTCGCCATTGATCTGCTCCAGGCTCCAGCCCTCTTCGACCACCTGCCAGCTCATGCGGCTGATGCCCGACACCAGGCGGAAATTCACGCCGTGCGGCGAGGTGCGTTTCAGGCGGTTGAATATGGATTCGGTCTTATCGTCGCTGATGCTCAGCACCAGGGCCCGGTGCTGGATCAGCAGCTCGCTCTGGTAGCCAAAGGCCCCGGAGATGCGGTGGATGGTGGTGCGGATGCGGCCGGTATTGGCGCCGGCGCTCATCAGCAAGGCCCCGATCTCCAGCAGGGTAGCCCCTAATTCATTGATGTCGGTATCGCGTTGCAATTCCTTCACGTGCGTTGATTTTTTTGCCGCCGCAAAACTAAACCGGGGTTTCCCGCTTTTTCCCGACCTGGATCATCCCCACACCCTGATTTCCATCCGTTCCGGGCAACATGAGCGCTAAATATAAAAAGGTTCCCGCCGTAAAGGGCAGGAACCTTTTTATATTTTTCCGGCAACAATTGCTGATTGCCTATGCGTTTTGCAGGACGCCCTTGCGCTGCATTACCTTTTGCACGGCTTTCACGATGTGCTCGGCATCCAGGCCGTACTTCTTCATCAGCTCGGCGGGTTTTCCGCTTTCGCCAAAGGAGTCGTTCACGGCCACGTATTCCATCGGAACCGGGTCGTGCTGTGCCAGCACCTGGGCAATGCTGTCGCCCAGGCCGCCGAGGCGGTTGTGCTCTTCAGCGCTTACCACGCAACGGGTCTTGGCTACCGACTTCTGGATGGCTTCGGTATCCAGGGGCTTGATGGTGTGGATGTTGATGATCTCGGCATCAATGCCCAGCTCCGCCAGCTGCTCACCCGCCTGGATGGCTTCCCATACCAGGTGGCCGGTGGCGAAGATGCTCACGTCGGCGCCTTCGTTCACCATCCAGGCCTTGCCGATCTCGAACTTCTGGTCGGCGTCGGTGAAGATGGGCACTACGGGGCGGCCAAAGCGCAGGTACACCGGGCCGTGGTGTTCGGCAATGGCGATGGTGGCGGCTTTGGTCTGGTTGTAGTCGCAGGGGTTGATCACGGTCATGCCCGGCAGCATTTTCATCATGCCGATGTCTTCCAGGATCTGGTGGGTCGCACCGTCTTCACCCAGGGTCAGGCCGGCGTGGGAAGCGCAGATCTTCACGTTCTTGTCGCTGTAGGCGATGGACTGGCGGATCTGGTCGTATACGCGGCCGGTGGAGAAGTTGGCGAAGGTTCCGGTGAAGGGAACCTTACCGCCGATGGTCATACCGGCGGCAATGCCCATCATGTTGGCTTCGGCAATACCGATCTGGAAAAAGCGCTCGGGGAATTCCTTAATGAAGGCTTCCATTTTCAGCGAGCCCACCAGGTCGGCGCAGAGGGCTACTACGTTGGGATTTCTTCTGCCCGCTTCCAGAAGACCGGCACCAAAGCCGGAACGGGTATCTTTCTTTTCGGTGAATGTGTATTTCTTCATGAACTCTTAATTAAAGGATTTAACGATGAGTACGGTTTCGCTTAATAGTCCAGCAGGGTGCTTTCCAGCTGGTAGAGCGCGGTCTGGAGCTGCTCGTCGTTGGGAGCGATGCCGTGCCACTTGTGCGAGCCCATCATGAAGTCCACGCCATGGCCCATGTTGGTTTGCATCAGGATCACGATGGGTTTGCCCTTGAAGGTCTTGGCCTTGGCCAGCTCCAGGGTGCGCACGATGTCCTCCATATCGTTGCCGTTCGTTTCCAGCACTTCCCAGCCAAAGGCTTCCCACTTGGCTTTCAGGTTGCCCAGCGACAGCACTTTCTCGGTGGGACCGTCGATCTGCTGGCCGTTGTAGTCCACGGTAGCGATCAGGTTGTCCACCTTGTTGTGGGCAGCGTACATAACCGCTTCCCAGATCTGTCCTTCCTGCAGTTCGCCGTCGCCATGCAGGGTGAACACCAGGGTTTTGTCGTTGTTGAGTTTCTTGGCATTGGCGGCGCCGATGGCTACCGACAGGCCCTGGCCCAGCGAACCGGAAGCGATGCGAACGCCCGGCAGTCCTTCGTGGGTGGTGGGGTGGCCCTGCAGGCGCGAATTGAGCTTGCGGAAGGTAGCCAGCTCTTCTACGGGGAAATAACCCGAGCGGGCCAGCACGCTGTAAAATACGGGGGAAATGTGGCCGTTCGACAGGAAGAACAGGTCCTCACCGGTACCGTCCATGTTGAACTTGGTATCGTGCTTCATGATCCGGAAATACAGGGAAACCAAAAAATCGGTGCAACCCAGCGAACCGCCCGGGTGGCCGCTCTGACACTGGTGTACCATGCGAACGATGTCGCGGCGCACCTGCTTGGCAATATTCTCTAAATATTGAATATCCATATGTACCTGAAAATTTTAAACGTGAATCGGGAACGGGGAACGATGAAGCGTCGATGCTTCACCGTTCCCGTATACCCGTAAACTTGTAAACTCGCGAACTTGTTATCTTAAGCTACCACATCTTCGACAACGCTTTCCATTTTCTTGGCGTCTTCGAGGAATTTGGCCAGGCCGATGTCGGTCAGGGGGTGCTTCAGCAGGCCCAGGATAGAATCCAGGGGACAGGTGCACACGTGCGCGCCCAGTTCGGCAGCCCGTACAATGTGGTTGGGGTTGCGGATGGAGGCGGCCAGGATCTCGGTTTTGAAGCCCTGGATGTTGAAGATTTCGGCGATCTGCTGGATCAGGATCATGCCGTCCCAGCCCGAATCATCGATACGGCCGATGAAGGGAGAAACATAAGC
>NZ_JBBBEI010000038.1:0-42435 GCF_037132455.1 Huijunlia imazamoxiresistens
GAAGCGAGCATACCGGTACCGGTCACATCGCCCAGGTTGGTCAGGCTCTTGGTATTGATCTGGAACAGGCCGTTGGAGGGAACACCGTTGGCATCGGTGATCTGTATATGTACGCTCAGCGAATCCATGGCTTCGGTGGGGTGGCCGTTACCGATCTCCAGGGTACCCTCGAAGGCTTCGCGGGTCATGGTCAGCCGCTGGCTGAACTGCACCTTCACCGTAGCGCACACGGCATCCTTCTCTTTACCCAGCAGCGAATCCAGCTGGTTGTAGGTCCGCTCGTGCAGGTCGTCTACCGATGTAAAGCCTTTGGCAACAGCCCTGGCGGTTGCCTGGGCAATGGAATCCATCAGCAGGCCCACCCGGTTCCAATTAACAATGTCCGGGTACTGGGCATTCGGTGCCAGCACACCCTGGCTGCGGGCATAGACAGAGGTATTCCAGCGGGTAAAGAACGACTGGATCGCCGACGGCTGGATCTCGTAGCCGGCCATGGCATTCAGCACGGAAGTTTGCGCTGCCGGCTGGATGGAATCGGGCACGCTGGTATACAGGCGCACCAGGGAATCCAGGTCGGCAAAGGCTTCGCTTTGCGCAATAGCGTCGCCGAAGTATTCTTTCGCCAGGCTTTCCTGGGCCCCGTAACCGTCCACCGCGATCTGCAGGGTAGCAGCGATCTCCTGGAACACCGCTCCCAGTTCATCTTCAGAAGCATTCTGGATAAACTGCGCGTTAACGCCTGCCGGAAGCGCCATGGCCATCGGCATATCGGCGGTTTCGGTATTGGCGCATACCCAGATGGCGTTGACAATGGCGCCCACACAGGCCAGCTTCTTCGGCCCGATGCACTTGGTCACCACCTTGATGAGTTTTTTGATACACTCCTTGCAGCTCTTCTTCTCCGTCTCGTACTGCGGAGTGGCGCCGCCACTTCCCTGGGGAATGGTGGGGCAAATAGCACAGTCGGGGAAGCCGCCGCCACCGCCAATACCGCCGCCACCGATCAGGATGGGATCGCCACCCCCGGTACCCGGGTCACCGGTACAGGAACGGCCGGAATAGCTGAACAGCACACCGCCTTTCTGCCAGAGGCCGCTGGTGAGGTTACATTTATACCAGTATACCACTCCGGCAAAGTCCTGGCAGTTGCCGCCGCCGGTGGTCAGGGCGCTTACCTGGGGCGTCTCGATGCCCAGGAACTGCGATACGGCCATTACAGAAGCGGAGCCGGTCACCAGGGAGGCGGCCACCGCCATGCGGCGGCGCATCAGCACCGGTACCTGTATGCTTTGCTGGGCCAGCAGGCGCGTGGGCACATAGTTGGTCACGAACTCGTATTCGGGATCGTTCTGGGGCAGGTTCAGGGCCACGTCCTCGGCCGCGATCAGGCCGTGGTTGGTCAGCGTGGCCTGGAAGACATAGGTTTCGCTTCCCGACAGCTGCGGCATGGACTTCGGCATTTCGATGGTCACCACCGGCATGGGCACGTGGGTCTCGAACTTGGTGGTCAGGGTAATGTCATACACATCCTGAATGGCGGTGGGCACCACGTTCCAGTTGAAGGTAATGGCCTGGTAGTTCAGGAACACCGAAGCCTCGGTGGTATCGGCCGGGTTGATGGTCACCGTGCCGCTGTACGACTCGTGTTTTTCCTTATCCACCAGGATGCGGTGCTTGCCTTCCGGGATGCCGGCCGCCACAAACAGGCCGGTGGCATCGGTGTAGCCGTCGGCATAAAGGGCGCCGGTGAAGTAGTTTTTCACCTGCACGCGGGCGCCGGCTACTTTCGGGCTGCCTTCGGTATAATAAGTAAACTGGTCGGTGACCTCTACTTTCACCACCCCGTTGCTTTCGGCTTTCTTTTCAAAAGTGAACGGAATGCTGAAGGAATTGCCGTTCGCAACGCCGATACCGATGTTGCCGGAGATCGGGTAGTTGAAGGGCACTTCGTCCAGGGCCAGGAATTTCACTACCACCACGGCCGTATCGCCGCTGCCCAGCGAGGGCAGGACGGTGGGGGTAACGCTCTTCAGCCAGGCCGCCTGCGGCAGGTTGACCGACAGGTTGCCGGTGGCGCCCACGCCTTTGTTCACCAGGCGGAATTCCATCTGGCGTTCGCCCTTGCTTTGCGAGGCCGCTACGTCCAGGCGGGTCACGTCCGCTACCACGTAGGCGTTGGGCGCCTGGCAGAAGTAGAAGACATCAGCCGTTTGCAAGCTGCCTTCTGTCGCTACGGCTGCCAGCTGGGCCACCTCGAATTTCGTTCCGGGCGACAGGGCGGTACCGCGGACGCTATAACCCAGGTTGACGGATGTATTACCGGCAAAGGAGGCCAGGGTATCGAACCGGATCACAGCGCCGTTGGGCAGGACCGTCGGTTGCAGGGTAAAGCGGGTCAGGGTTCTGCTGCTGAGGTTCTGCACGCTCAGCGTTCCTTTCAGGGTATCACCCAACACCACGCGGAACTGGGGCACCTGGCCGTTGTGAATGCGCACACCCAGGAGGTCGAAGGCATCCTGTTCGGCGGTGGCGCCGATGCCGGGGAAGGAAGCGCCCACGCTGTAGTGACCGGCTTCGTTGGCCAGCGGAATGAACTGGGTCGTATAAGTGCCGGCGGCATTAGTAGTTGCCGTAACCGTACGGCGCAGGCCGTTGGTAATAATATATACCTCCACCTTCTCGTTGGCGGCGGCACTGCCGTCGCTTTTCACGGCCGCACCGGTTACCGGAACGGGCGTACCCTTCAGGTAATAGGGAGCCGCCACGCTGGCGGTAGCCGTGTAATCCGGAAGGATTTCCAGGCTTACCGGCGTGGATTTATTGTTGGTCACCAGCAGCTCGGTCAGCAGCAGGTCGGGGTTCACCCAGAACAGCAGCTTGTACTGGCCGGGCAGGTTGGGCGCCTTCGCGGCGTTCAGCACCGGCAGGGTTTGACCGGCCGGGAGGGCAGTCGCCAGCACGTCTTCCGAGATCAGGCTGTCGTCATCGCTGAGGACATCGTCCTTCGACAGGTAGCCGCGCACCACCACACCCGTGGGAGCGGTAGCGGCGCCGGTATTCTTCACGGAGAACCCGTAATTAAAGATGCTCATGGCCTGCACACGGGTCTTGCCCAGGGTGACCGAAGGCAGTTGCAGGTCGGGTTTGTTCAGGTCCGACACCATCAGCCAGAGCGAACCGGTGGAGAAGCCGCCGGCAGTGGCGTGGAAATACACCTGCTGGTTGCCGTCGGTAATGCCGTCGTTGATGGTGGTCACCGGCACGTCCACGAAGGACTTGCCCGCGGGGATCACGGCCGTAACCGGAACGGTCGCCTCCGTTGTATCCGAAGAAGTGAGGCTTACGGTCAGGGCCCCGGTGGTGGCGGTGTTGCGGGCAACACGGATGGAGCCGGCATTGGCGCTGCCTTCGGGCAGGGTCAGTTGGGCAGCCGTTACCTGCAGGGAGGGGCCGTCGTTATCGCTGATGCGCAGCGGGGCCGATACCCAGCCCGAAGAAGCCGGGGGCGCGCTGCAGCCGCAGGAGTTTACGAACAGGGCCGCGGTGATGGATACGTCGCGCTGGCCGTCGACCAGGTTGTTGTCCACCACGCCGATGGTAAAGGTTTTTTCGTTCTCGCCTTCCTCCAGCGAAATGGAAGTGGGCAGCAGCAGGGTGTTCGCCCAGTCGGCCGACAGGTTAGCCGTAAAAGCCGTGTTGTTGCTGCCCGCTTTGCGGCGCAGGGTCGCCTGGGTGGCAAAGGCGCCACCCGACTCGGACACCACCGGTGTCTGAACGATCAGCTCCAGGCCGGGCAGGTCGTCGTCTTTCACCTGCACCAGGCCACTGGCGGCATGGTGGTTGGCCGCCCCTGCTACCAGGTTTACGGACAGGTCCACTTCGGGCGTATTGTCCGCTTCCAGGGCTACCGTCACATCGGTGTACAGGGAGCCGGCCGGGATGGTCACTGAAGCCGGTACCGGGAAGCGGGCCTGGCTGCCGGAGGTCAGGAACACCTGCAGTGGCTGGGCCGGCAACAGGTTGGTGCTCACCCGGAAGGTCACGGAGGAGCCTTCCATCGCTTCGGCCGGCAGGTTGCTGATGGTTAACGTAGGTTTGTCGTTGTCCAGCAGCGACAGCGGGGCCTTCGCCGCGGTAAAGCCGGCGGCGGACAGGCGCAGAGTGTCGTTGAGGGTTCCTTCCACCGCACTGTTGTCGGGAGCGGAAAGGTTAAAGGAAACGCCTGCCTGCCCGGCCGGGATGGTCGCGGAGGCCGGGACGGAGAAGTGGCCGCTGTTGGCCAGGCTGATGGCGACGGTCAGCGGGGCGGAAAGCGATCCACTGCGTTTCACCAGGACCGATACGGCCCCGGTGCCTTCGGTGAGCTGGGCCGAAGACAATTCCACCGCCAGCTGCCTGCTGATGGTCCAGGCGGTTTGCTGCACGGCGGTGTTGTTGGCCGCGCCGCCGGGCACTTCCTGGACGCCGGCGCCGGGCACCACTTCCACCACGAATACGGCCTCGTCGCCGATGTTCAGTTGCGCCGGCAGCACTACCGCGGCACGGCGGGGCAGGTCGGCGCCCACGGACAGCGCATTGTCGTTGGCATAAACGCTTTGCTGCAGCAGGGTGCGGCTGCCGCCGGCGGGGGTCTGCATGTAAATACGTTCCGTCCAGTTGGTCGCGGAGGCGGCCGACCCGGTATTGGAGATGGTCCAGAATACGTTTACGGAATCAGCCGGGGCCACTACGGGCTTGGCGGAGGTTACATTTTTCACCACCAGGTCCGGGCTGGCCACCACGTTAAAGGTATCGGCCACGTCCGGTGCCGCCAGGTAATTGCCATTCCCTCCCTGGGAGGCACGTACCACGATGGTTCCCGCCGCCGATACGGCGATGCTGTCCCCGACAAGGGTGGCAATGCCCGAAGGAGCCGTCACCAGGCTGTAGGCAAGGGGCAGGCCCGAAGAGGCAGCTCCCGTGACCTTTACTTTGAACGGGGCGTTTCCAAAAAGCTTATCCGGGATGGACGTCAGCGAAATGGTTTGCGACGCCTTATATATATGGAAGCTGTCGGTAACCGTACCGCTGTAGTTGCCACTGCTGATGGTGGCCACCACCTGGTAGTCGCCCACGTTGACCGGTGCGGCGCTGCTGCCGTTGAAGGTAAAGCTTACCGGCTGGCCGGCAGGCGTGGTAGTGGCGGTCGGCACGCGGCCCGACCCGTTATACGGTACCGACAGGTTGCCCAGGGCCACCGTTGCGGAAGCCCTGGCCACGGTTACGGTGATATCGGAAGTGGCCGGGTTGTAATAATCATTACCAGCCTGGCTGGCCCGTACCGTTATGGTGCCCGCACCATTTATATATAAGGTATCGTTGCGCACCTGTCCGGGTCCGCCGATGACGGCATAGGTTACCGGCAGGGACGTATTGACGGTAGCCGACAACAGTACGGGGTCGTTCCCGTACACCTTGGGTGCCACGGGGGTAAAGGTGATCACCTGGTCCTGTTTGGTGATGACGTTCACCGGCGAGGCCGTCGGGCCGTCACCGCAGGGGTTGGTGTAGCGGACGGTATAGGTGCCGTCTTCCATCGCCGTGAAATAGTAGTTGGTAGCGCCGCTGATGGCCGACCCGTTTTTCAGCCACTGGCAGGCCAGCACTTTGTCGCCGGGTGCCGGGGAGGAAGCGTACAGGGTCCTTCCGCTCATCGAAATGGTCGGTGTCGCCACCGGCTGGCTGTTGAAGGGCCGCACCTGGATGGTTTGGGAATTGCCGGCCCCGCAAGCGTTCGCGGTTTGCAGGGTCAGGGCATATTGTCCTGCCGCGGTCCAGTTTACCGTTGCGGTAGCGCCGGTGGTATCGATGGTACCGCCACCGGACAACGTCCAGGTATAAACGGTACCGGCATCGGTAACGCTGGCGGAATAGACTTCGGTACCCAGGCACAGCTCTTTCTTACCGTTGATGGTAAAATACTGCTCGGGCTTCCGGCTGATGGTCAGCGGCGTATCGTTAAAGTCGGTAGTGTCGTTGGGCTCCGTGGAAATGATCCGGATCCGGTAGCCGGTTCCAGCAGGCGTACCGGCCGGGATGGTGGCATGGATGGTATCGGAGCTATTACCGGTGAGGGTACCAATGGTAACGGGGTTGGCAAACGAGCCGTAGATATTGGAAAGCTGGGCGGTGAAGACGTTGCCCGCGCCGAAGGCGGCATTGACGGTAAAGGGAACGGCTACAGTTCCGCCGGCGCACAGGTTGCCCTTGATGGTGCCTATTTCGGCGCCCAGGGGTGCCAGCGAATCCACGCGGAAGGCCCACTGGTTGGTCATGCTCCAACTGCCGGCCGAATCCTTCGCCCGTACATACACTTTATGGTCGCCCAGGGTCAGGCGGCGCACGGTCAGGGGGATGACCAGCTCACTGATGTCGGTGCCGGGGGCAATGCTCACCGCCGTACCTTTTCCGTATCCCGGGTCGGTATCGATGTAGTATTCCAGCAGTGCGATGTTGCCGGCAGCGGCCGGGGGCGGCACGCTGGTGGTAGTATACGGCTTGTAGAACAGCAGGGTGTTGCCCATGCCCCAGTGGCCGGCGGCCGTACGGGCACGGGTGTGCATCCGGTGTACGCCCTGGCCCAGGTTGGTGGGGTCGATGGAAATGACCAGGTCGGACAGGTCCGTACCGGGCGTAATGGGCACGGCGGTAGGGTTGCCGTAGCCGGGGTCGGTATCGATATAATACTCCAGCCGGGTGATCTCCGGGGCGGGGGCGGGCGGGGGCACCGCATCGCCTGCGTAGGGCTTGTAAAAAAGCAGTGTATTGGTCAGGCTCCACTGTCCGGCAGCATTGCGGGCACGCGTATACAGGCGGTGCACGCCCGAGCCCAGGCCTGCAGGATCGATGGAGACCACCAGGTTGGAAAGGTCGGTGCCGGCAGTGATGGGTACTGCCGTGGCATTGCCGTAGCCGGGATCGGCATCGATATAATATTCCAGGCGCTGGATGCTGGCCGCAGCGGCCGGCGGCGGCGGCACGTCCAGGTTACCGTAAGGTTTGTAAAACAGCAGCGACTCGGTAAAGCTCCAGTTGCCCGCTGCATTTTTGGCGCGGGCATACAGGCGGTGCACACCGGCACCGATGGCGGCGGGATCAATGGAAATGACCAGGTTGGACAGGTCGGTGCCGGCCGTAGCGGCCACCGCGGTACCATTGCCGTAGCCGGGGTCCTTGTCCAGGAAATATTCTACCCGTTCAATCGTGGAGGGGGCCGAAACGCCGGTGCCGCCGGTAACCGGCGGCGCGGAAGGAAGAAAAGCAGGGCCGTTGATCAGCGTTCCCGTCTTCCCGTTGCCCGAAGCATCGCTGAGGGTGGTGGCGCCCGAACTTTCGTTCATCTGGTAGCGGGCCAACAGGCCGGTGGAGGTGCCTCCGGCCATGCCTGCCTGTACCTGGGCTTCCGTCAGTGCGGTATTGTAGATCTTTACCTCGTCCAGGGCGCCATTCCAGAACCGGCCGCCACCGCCCCAGTTGGCCAGGCGCAGGAACTCTGTACCGTCATACGTAATATTGGTGGGACCGCCGGTTTTGGAATCCACCAGCACCCCGTTCACGTATACGCCCATGTAGGTGGGGGTGGCTACCAGCGCCAGGTGCTGCCAGGTGTTGGCCGCCAAAGTAAAGCTGACACCGCCGAAACCCGATTTTCCAAAACCATACTGGTTGGTGTTCCAGCCATTCTGCTGCACCACCCAGGAGCGGGAATCGGTGTGGTTGTTGTCGATGATATCGGCATAGCCTGTCTGCGTGCTGCCGGGCCTTACCCACATTTCCAGGGTAAAATTCTGGTAGTTGAACCAGGTGCCGAGGTCGGCCTGCTGGCTGCTGCCGTTGAAGTCGATGTAGTTGCCGGTAACGCCGGCAAACCGCCCGGCGCCCCGCTCCTTGCGGACCGCTGCGGCAGGGCCGGCTTTCTTTCCGGGATCCCCAGCTGTAGCTGAAAGACCCAGGATCAGCACCAACATCAGGAAACATATCTTTCTCACTGTTACCAGGCAACTGCCGGCAGTAGCTGTTTTCATCATCCGATAGTTTTGGATAAAGCAAATTGAGCCGCATCTTCCCGGCAGGCACTGCCGGCAAAGACGTCCATTTGTTTAGTAAGGGGAAAGGGCAGGCAGGTTTCCGGAAACACCGTTTCCCTGCCTGCTCCCGTTTCAGGTGCAGCCGCACCTGGCAGGGTTCGCCGGTGAAGCGCCTTTACTGCCGTTGCCGGCAGCCCATCGCATTCGCCGGCACCTTAGGGCGTTAATTATTAATTATTGCTGCGAACGCTTATGGTAATGTTATAAGGGTTGGAGCTGGCGGAAGAACCCGGGGCCGTCAGTTTGTACACGGCAGGCACCGGCGGAACGCCGCTGATCTTGTAGCGGTAGGCTGCTTCGCCGCCAAAGATGCCGCAGTCGGTGGGGTTGTTGCTGCCATCGAAGCCGCCATTCAGCGCCGGGGAAGTAGCACTCAGCAGGAAGTAATTTTCATCGAATTCGCCGTAGCCATACCAGCTGGGGTTATCGCTGGTACCGTCCAGGCGTTTGAAAAGGTCGGAGAAGGACACGCCCCAACGGTTGTTGCTGCCCTGGGGCAGGGGATTGGGAGCCGCCTGCATGAAGTAGTTGTTGTCGTAAACCGTGTTGATATTGCCGGTATTGTGGTACCCGAGGATGCAGTTTTTTACCAGGAAGGCTGCGTTGTTGAGGCTTAAGGGACTGGCGCCGTAAATATTGGGGCTGCCCGATACGCAGTTGACGAAAGCGCCGCTGCTTTCGGGTAAATAAAAACCGATGCCGTACTGAAGGATACAGTTGTACGCCTGGAAGTTGGTGACGGGGTTGTAACCGTTATACGCCATACCGCCACCGGTGATCACGCTGCTGATGACTTTAACATTGTTGATCACCCGCTGGTCATTGTACAGGGTGACATTGCCGAAGCACCTGCGTACGGTAATATTGGAAGTATAGATATATGCGTCCATGTTGCAGCCTTCGAGGATGGAGTTTTCGGAACCGGCCTGGAAATAAATGTATCCGTCGCTGGGCGCATCGGTGCCGATCACCTGCAGGCCCGGGTGAACGTCGAAATTATAACCAAAGCCCTGGACCACGAGCTGTTTGCTGATGGAACCGCCCTGGTAGCCGTAGATCTGGATCGTATCGCCGGCATTGGCCGCATTATTGGCATTATCGATACTGGAATAATCCACACCTGCCAGTGCCGCACCATTGTACCCTACACGGAGAATTTTTGCATCCGCAACAAAACTGGAAGCAAGAAGCACTGCCAGTACCAGACAAGAGTAAAATTTTCCCATAAGTAACGTTTAAATTGAGTTGGTTTTTTTATTTCGAACAGCATTGCTGCCGTGTCATCCGGGTTTGTAGGGGCAACGGGTACGCTGGCTTTAGGTCAGGATAATGGAGGAAGACGTGATTGTACCGGCAGAACAGGAGACCATATGGCAATCGGTAACTGCGGCAAGCCGAACACGATGACAAATGTATCCCGGCCCAAACTCTGCAGCAATACTCAAATTGAGTATTTTTTGGAAGGAAAGGGATTTTACGTAGGTACGTAATTTTACGCGGGAATATAAATTCCTATACGTATATTTACGAGACCTATTTTTAACCGAAACGCCTAACTGCATGTTTACCAGCTTTCTCTGGCACTACCGCCAGGACCCTGCCGCTGTGGAAACACCTCTTGCCTCCTGGGAACACCCCTACCAGCAAAAGTGGATCAGCCATGCCACGCTTTTGAACCAGGTGTCGGGCCACCAGCATGATGCCTTGTATCTGTGGGACGCCCTTTACGGTCATTCTATTTTTGTCGGCAACCGCACCAAGGCGCCGGCCTGGGCGGCTTTTTCGGAAAGCAGGGTGCACCCGCTGCACCTCGAGGCCGCCCAGACCCTGCAGCAGGCCGGCATCCGGCACTGCCTGCAAAGCCCCGCCCACCTGAAACAAACCCTGATCAGCGTGAACTTCCTGTACCGGACGGGGGAGCATGCCTATGCGCAACTGCTGCAGCAGTCCATGGTAGTGGAAACCGACGCGGCCGGCCGTCCCCTGCTGCTGCTGGTCTACCTGCACGACGTTACCCACCTGAAGAAGGAACAGTCGGCCGACCTGGTGATTACCGGTCCCGGCCAGCCGCGGGTATGGAAATACGATTTCGAGCACCGGAAGCCGGCGCAGGCAAAGCCGTTATCGGAACAGGAAAAGCGGGTGCTTTTCTATTTAAGCCAGGGCCGGGACAGCAAGGAGCTGGCCGCCCTGCTGAATATCAGTCCCCATACGGCTGATACCCACCGGCGCAACCTGCTGCAAAAGACCAACTGCACCGATACCACGGCCCTGGTGACCTATGCCCGCATGACGGGACTGGCCTAGGCAGCCTCACCCCCGGCCCCTCTCCACATGGAGAGGGGTGCCCAAACTACAGTCATTTCCTACTGGTTTAAGACAATAAACAGCCTAAAAACAGAAAAGCCTTTTCCAAATTGGAAAAGGCTTTTCTATTATAGTTAAGCTCTACTCCTCCCCTACCCGTAGGAAATCTTTCTGGTTAGGGCACCCCTCTCCATGTGGAGAGGGGCCGGGGGTGAGGCCTATTTGCTCAGGTACATGCTGCGGTCTTTATACAGCTGGCGGAAGTAAGGATCGCGAAGGTCCTTGATGAAGCGGATGGCCTCACCGGTGGACTTCATTTCGGGGCCTAACTCCTTGTTCACACCCGGGAACTTGTTGAAGCTGAATACCGGCTCCTTGATGGCAAAGCCATTGAGCTTCTTCTCGAAGGAGAAGTCTTTCAGCTTGTTGGCTTCGAGCATCACCTTGGTGGCCACGTTCAGGTACGGGATACCGTAAGCCTTGGCGATGAACGGGGTGGTACGCGAAGCGCGGGGGTTGGCTTCGATCACGTACACCTTGCCGTCCTTGATGGCGAACTGGATGTTGATCAGGCCTTTGATGTTCAGGGCACGGGCGATCTTCTCGGCATAGTACTCCATGGTGGTTACCACCAGGGGGGCCAGGTTGAAGGCCGGCAGTACCGCGTTGCTGTCGCCGCTGTGGATACCGGCAGGCTCGATGTGCTCCATCACGCCCATTACATGGAAATCTTCGCCGTCGAAGATGGCGTCGATCTCGGCCTCCTGGCAGCGATCCAGGAAGTGGTCGATCAGGATCTTGTTGCCGGGGATGTGTTTCAGCAGGCTTACCACCGCTTTTTCCACTTCCTCGTCGTTGATTACGATCCGCATGCGTTGGCCACCCAGCACGTAGCTCGGGCGCACCAGCACGGGATAACCCACGCGGTTGGCTACTTCTACCGCTTCGTCCACGGTGTAGGCGGTGCCGTAGTCGGGGTACGGGATGTTCAGCTCTTTCAGCATGTCGCTGAAGCGGCCGCGGTCCTCGGCAATGTCCATGCTGTCGTAGGAGGTACCCAGGATGCGTACGCCTTTATTGTGCAGGCGCTCGGCCAGCTTCAGGGCCGTTTGACCGCCCAGCTGCACGATCACGCCTTCGGGTTTTTCGTGTTCTACAATCTCCCACAGGTGCTCCCAGTATACCGGCTCGAAGTACAGCTTATCGGCGATGTCGAAGTCGGTGGAAACGGTTTCGGGGTTGCAGTTGACCATGATGGCTTCGTAGCCGGCCTCTTTGATGGCCAGCAGGCCGTGCACGCAGCAGTAGTCGAACTCGATGCCCTGGCCGATGCGGTTGGGGCCGCTGCCCAGCACGATCACCTTCTTTTTATCGGTCACCTTGCTTTCGTTGGCATGGCCTTCCTCAAACGTAGAGTAGAAATAAGGAGTTTTCGCCTCGAACTCGGCGCTGCAGGTATCCACCATCTTGTAGACGCGGGTGATGCCGGCGGCCTTTCTTTTTTCGTACAGCTCGTCTTCGGTGCCGTCGTTCATGATGCGGCAGATCTGCTCGTCGCTGAAGCCGTGGATCTTGGCGTCGCGCAGCAGGTCGGCGGGCAGGGTGGCCAGCTTGTACTTGGCGATGCGGTTCTCGATGTTGCAGATCTTTTGAATTTCGTAGATGAACCAGCGGTCGATACCGGTAGCCTTGGCAATGGTATTGACGCTGACACCCAGCATCAGGGCGTCCTTGATGCGGAAGATGCGGTCCCATTTCGGAACCTTGATGTATTCGATCAGCTCTTCGGCGTGCATCTGGCTTTTGCCGTAGTAGCCCAGGCCGATGGCGTTGTTTTCCAGGCTCTGGCAGGCTTTCTGGATGGCTTCGGTAAAGCTGCGGCCGATGCTCATCACCTCGCCTACGCTCTTCATCTGCAGGCCCAGGGTGTCGTCGGCGCCCTTGAATTTATCGAAGTTCCAGCGGGGGATCTTTACGATCACGTAGTCCAGGGCGGGCTCGAAGTAAGCCGAAGTGGTTTTGGTGATCTGGTTTTCCAGTTCGTCCAGCGAGTAGCCGATGGCCAGCTTGGCGGCGATCTTGGCAATGGGGTAACCGGTTGCCTTGGACGCCAGGGCCGAGGAGCGGCTTACGCGGGGGTTGATTTCGATGGCGATGATCTCTTCGGTGGCGGGGTTCAGCGAGAACTGCACGTTACAGCCGCCGGCGAAGTTGCCCAGGTCACGCATGATCATGATGGCGGTGTTGCGCATCAGCTGGAAGGCGCTATCGCTCAGGGTCATGGCCGGGGCCACGGTAATGGAGTCGCCGGTATGCACGCCCATGGGGTCGAAGTTCTCCACGGTACAGATGATCACGACGTTGTCGTTGGCATCGCGCAGCAGTTCCAGCTCAAACTCTTTCCAGCCCAGCACGGCCTTTTCCACCAGCACTTCGTGGATGGGAGAAGCCTGCAGGCCGCGGGTGAGGGCCTCGTCCAGGTCGTCCTTGCCGTGAACAAAGCCGCCGCCGGTACCGCCCAGGGTAAAGGAGGGACGGATCACCAGGGGAAAGCCGATCTCCTGGGCAAACTCTTTTCCTTCGAGGAAGGAGTTGGCGGTTTTGGCAGGAGCTACGGGCACACCCAGGCGGATCATCCACTGGCGGAACAGCTCGCGGTCTTCCGCCTTGTCGATGGCTTTGATGTCCACACCGATCAGGCGTACGTTGTGCCGCTCCCAAACGCCCAGGTCCTCGGCTTCCTTGGCCAGGTTGAGGGCGGTTTGTCCGCCCATGGTGGGCAGCACGGCATCGATATTATTTTCTTCGAGAATCTGTTCAATGCTTTCCACGGTCAAGGGCAGCAGGTACACCTTGTCGGCCATCATGGGGTCCGTCATGATGGTGGCGGGGTTGCTGTTAATGAGGATGACCTCGATGCCCTCTTCGCGCAAGCTTCGGGCAGCTTGGGTTCCGGAATAGTCAAACTCGCAGGCCTGACCGATAACTATTGGTCCTGAACCAATAATAAGTACTGATTTAATTGAAGGATCCTTTGGCATATTTTTTCAGAAGAAAATTTTTAATATCCGGCCTTTCGGATAAGAGGGAGCTCACTCAGGGCGAGGCGCTTCACAGCTGTAGGAACATCTTCAACCCTTCATTCGCGTTCTTACACAAAAAACCCGGACGTCTTTTTGTCCGGGGTGCAAAAGTAGTGTAAAATAAGGCTCCATATGTGAAAGGTTTTTTAAGGAATGAAAAAAAACGGCCGCCGGGCACGAAGTACAGGGCTTGAAGGAGGGCGGAAGGGAGGAACCCGTTGTAAAAATTACTTATATATAAAGAAATAAAAAGGAGGCGACCGTTGGTGCCTCCTTTTTATTATTACAAAAAATACCTATGCCTGGGAATGGGTATAGCCATTCATGGCCGGTGCTTTTTTGTGGAACATGTTCTTGAGGCTGCTAGGCACTTTTTCGTCGTAGAACTTCTTGCCTTTTTCCTTCAGGTCGCCGAGCATCTTGTCTTTTTGCTCGTCGCTCATTTTGGAGTATTTGTAATAGGCGAAGGCAGCGGCTCCGGCCAAAAGAAGGCTGCTCAGTCCCATACCTGTTTTGTTTCGGGTCATCATAACTTTGATTTTATGGGTGAATGAATAGTTTTAACTGGTTATCACTACTTAACCTCAATAAAATATCATACCGCAAACAAGGGCTGCCATAACTTTCTTAAAAACACGGCAGCGGAAAAAGGGTTTCCTGTTTGTTCCCGTATTTTGCAGCATCCCAGCACGAAACCCTTAACGATACATGAACCGGAAAAGAACCTTGTTTTTGGCCTGCCTGGCCGTCAGCCGTATTTTTTGCGCGGCCCAGTCAGATAAATATACACAGAACTATCCGCAAAACTATTTCCGCCACCCCTTAAATATTCCGATGGAGCTGGTGGCCAATTTTGGCGAGATCCGCAACAACCACTGGCACATGGGACTGGATATCCGCACCCAGCAGCGCGTCAACCTGCCGGTCTATGCCGCCGCCGACGGCTACATCGCCAAGGTGTCCATCGAGCCGGGCGGCTTCGGCCAGGCCATCTACATCAACCACCCCAACGGCCTCACCACCCTCTACGCCCACCTCAATGCCTTTGCCCCCATGCTGGCCGAATACGTAAGGGCCCAGCAATACAAGCTGCAGCGCTGGGAAGCCGACATCGACATTCCCGCCGGCCTGTTTACGGTAAAACAGGGCGATTATATTGCCCTGAGCGGCAGCACCGGCGCTTCGCAGGGACCGCACGTGCATTTCGAGATCCGGGAAACCGCCACCCAGAAGTGCCTCAACCCCCTGCTGTTTGGCTTTCCCATACCCGACGCCGTACCGCCCACCGTTACCCGCCTGGCGCTGTACGACCGCGGCCGCAGTACCTACCTGCAGTCGCCCCAGCTCTTCGCCCTGCGCAAGACGGGCGCCTCCTACACACCGGCCACGGTGGTCCGGACCGGTGCGCGCCGCGTGAGCTTTGCCATCAGCGCCACCGACCGCTTTACCAACTCGGCCAACCCCAACGGCATTTATGCGGCCAGCACCTGGCTCGACAACCGGCTGCAGTCGGAATTCTTCCTGGACCGCATCTCGTATAAAGAAACCCGCTACATCAACGCCCAGGTGGACTACCGCCTGAAAACGGCCGGCGGCGCCACGGTGCAGCACCTCTGCCCCATGCCCGGCGACACCAGCGAGGTATATCTTGAAAACACCCCCTACGGCATCATCGACCTGCCCGACGAGGAGCCGCACCAGGTGCGCGTAGCCGTCAAGGACGCGGCGGGCAACGTGTCCACCATCGAATTCACGCTGCAGTACGCCCCGGCCCTCGCCCGCCCCTACGAGAACACGGCCCTGTACCAGCTGGTGCCGCGGCAGGTGAACGTCTTCGAAACCGAACGCTTCGAGCTGTCCACCTCCGAATACACCGTTTACGATACGGTGAACGTCACCTACAACCTGAAGGAGCTGCCCGCGCCGGGAGCCGTATCGCCCCTGCATACCTTTATCGGCGCCTCCATCCCGACGCACGATTCGGTGCGGGTGCGCCTGCTGCCCTCCGTCGACATCAGCGGCGAGGACCGCAACCGGGTGGTGATCAAAAGCACGTCGGGCAGCCGCACGGTGGTGGAGAAAGCCCAGTGGCAGGGTCCCTGGCTGGCGGCGAAGTTCCGGCAGTTCGGCACCTTCCAGGCCTTCATCGACAACCAGCCGCCTTCGGTCAACGCGCCCCTGCCCGACCTGAGCCGGGCAACGCGGCTGGTGTTCACGCCCACCGACAACTTCCACACCATCAAAAGCTTCCGGGCCGAGATCGACGGCCAGTGGCTGCTGTGCAGCAACGACAAGGGCCGCTCCTGGATCTACCGCTTCGACGAACACTTCCCCGCCGGCACCCACGAACTGAAGGTGACCATCGAAGACGAAGCGGGCAATGTGACCACGAAGAGCTGGACCGTGCGGAGATAGGGATTGGGATATTGGTTCATTCGTTAATTGGAAACAATAAATAACAAACTATAAATATGGCAACAGAATTAAAAGCCGGCGATCAAGCGCCGGAATTTTCCGGCAAGGACCAGAACGGCAACGAGGTTTCGTTAAAGGATTTCAAGGGAAAGAAAGTGGTGCTTTATTTCTATCCCAAGGACGATACGCCGGGATGCACCGCCCAGGCCTGCAACCTGCGGGATAATTTTTCAACCCTGAAGGCACAGGGCTTCGAGATCCTGGGCGTCAGCCCCGACGATGCGGGCAGCCACCAGGCGTTCCGTGAAAAATACCAGCTGCCCTTCCCGCTGCTGGCCGACCCCGAGCGCCAGATCATTGAGCAGTACGGCGTCTGGGGCGAAAAGAATTCCTACGGCAAGGTCACCATCGGCCTGCTGCGGACCACCTTCGTCATCGACGAGGAAGGCACCATCCAAAAGGTATTCAAACGGCCGAACACAAAGGAACATGCGGAGGAGATCCTCAAATAAGTTTACGAGTTCGGTTGACACCTGACAGGTTTTCTTATAAAAAAGCCAGGCATCTGTAGCAGAGCCTGGCTTTTTTAATGAAGGGAAGTTTTCTTAATCAACGACCCATACCCGTACGGATTCGGGATAGATGATGTCGCCGTTGTCCAGCGTCAGCCGGAAGTAAAAATCGCGGGCCAGCAAAGCATTGGAAGCAGGATCGGCGGTTGCCGCCACTTTGGCTTTGTAGTCGGTAAACGTGGTGGAAAAGCTCACCTTCGTTCCGTTGCCGGCAATCGGCGTCAGGGAATACAGGCCCGTGCTCTTCACCGTGGCGCTGTCGCGGATGGGGGCGAAATTGCCGCCGGCCGCCGCGGCCACCCGGGTGATCTCCTTGATGGTACGCCCGCTGGTAGCAGGGATCTCCAGGTCGATCTTGATGAGGTTTGCGGCTTTGGACGCCTGCACCGTAGGCCGGGGACGGTAATCAAATACATTGCTTACGGTAACCGGTATGGCAGCCGGGCTGTCGCTCAGGGGACCGAAGCCTTCCTTTTCACATGAACTGAGCGCCAGCACGCCCAGCAAAAGGGCGATGAAGAAATTATTTTTCAAACGCATAGGTTTCATTTATCAGATTTTATTAAAGGCCCCACCACACTTTCTCGTTGGTGCGGGGACGGGGGTTGGGTTGATGGGGATTTTTCAGGGCTTCACCTTCGTCATACGGGAAGCGCTTGGGCAGCGTGGTGGGATCGTCGCCGGTTACGTTCAGCGATAAGGACAGCCGGGGATAACCCGTTCTGCGGTAATCGTTATAGGCCTCGATGCCGTTGCCCACCCAGGCAATGTACTTCTGGGTCAGGATCTGCTCCCTTTTCTGTTCGGCAGTGCCGGACAGGGTAACCACGGTAGGATTGTTGGTGAAAAAGGTGTCGATCGCCCCGGTAGTCAGGCCGACCTTGCTCATGGAAGCGCGGATACCTGCTTTATACAGGGAGTCGGCATTGCCGGGGGTGCCAAAGACCACTGCCGATTCGGCCAGGATAAAGGCCGTCTGGAAGTTGGTCAGCATGCGCACGGGGGCTTCGCCTTTCTCGCCCACCACGTAGGTGCCGTAGCGCGACCGGGTGGCCGCTGCCGGCGCCGTAACGTTGTCGCCGTTGTTGTAGCCGCGGAAACCGGTGGCCGGCTTCGTATAATACTTCGCCAGGCGCAAGGTGTCGTTCAGTCCTTTCATGAGGTTCAGGAAGCGCGAGCTCAGCATCTCCTCGTCGGGACGGTTGGCGTAGTCGAAAGCATACATCGGGTTCTGGTTGTTGGAGCTTGCTTTGAACGCCACCTGGTAATCCAGGGAGTTGTTGTTGATGTAGTTGTTGCCGGCAATCACGCTGTTGATCACGGACCGGGTGGTATCGGGCGCTACATTGCTTACCTGCATGGCCAGCTTCAGCAGCATGGTATTGCCCATTTTTTTCCATTTGGCCAAGTCGCCGGCATAGGCCAGGTCGTCGTTGGCGTTCGGCTTGAACACGCTGGGCTTGTCCAGGTCGGCGATGCCTTCCCGCACCAGGTTGAACAGGCTTTGGATGCCCTGGGCCTCGTTGCCTAAGTAAATGTCGCGCTGCTTGTCGTAACGCGGCTGCAGGATCTCCAGTCCGTATCCTGCCTGGGAGTACGGCACATCGCCAAACAGGTCGGTGGCAATGGAAAAGATATAGGCCAGCTGCAGCTTGGCTACCCCGGCATAGGCGGGATCGCTTGCCTGCGACTGTTGGATAATGGTGCGCAGGTTGGTGACCGATACGGTATAAATTTCCGAGTTCCACTGGTTGGAAAAGGAGCCCTCCAGCTTATAGGCGTCGAAGTTGTCGGGATCCCCGGCCAGCCCGGCGTTGTACTGCACCAGGATGGAGGCGGCCCTTCCCAGGGCATTGCCGTTGGCCCAGGCGTTTGCCAGGGTGGTAGTGGGCAGCAGCAGGCGGGCGGGAACCTCCGTGGGGTTATTGGGGTTATCGTTAACGTCCAGGTATTTTTGGCAGGAGCTTAAAGAAAGCGCACACAAACTATATAATAAGAGTTTCTTCATTTGGAGTAGTTGATTTTAAATTATAACGTAAGACGTAAGCTCGCGCCGTAGCTGCGGGCAGCAGGCGTACTTTGCAGCTCCAGGCCTCTCTGGTTGCCGGCACCCTGGGTGTTCACTTCGGGATCGAAGGGGGCATTGGGTGCATAATACAGCAGGTTCCTTCCGTATACCACCAGGCGGGCATTGGAGAACACCTTGGTTTTATGGAAGCTGCCCGGGATGTCGACCCCTACGGACACTTCACGCAAACGCAGGGTGGTGGCGTCGAAAATACCCAGCTCGGCGGCACCGGTAGCGGAGCCCATGGAGTTCCAGTAGGTTTGCGCCGGGATCTGGATGTTGTTGGGAATATACTTGCCGTCGGATGTCTGGATCACACCGGGAAATACGCGGGGCAGTTCCCTGTCCACCGCGGTTTCCTTCAGAGCGCCCAGGGCGCGGAAGGAGGTGATACCCCACGACATGATGTCGCCGCCCTGCTTGTAGTCGACCAGGAAGGACAGGCTTACCTTTTTGTACTTCAGGCTGTTGGTCAGGCCTGCCTGGAAGTCGCGGTTGGGATCGGCAATGATCTGGCCGGCAATGGTGCCGAAAGGCGTACCGGTCTGGCCGTTGATCAGGATCTGCCCGTCGGGGCTGCGCTGAAACTTGTTGCCCACGATCACGCCGTAAGGTTGCCCTTCGTAAATGGTGGGAACGGCGCCGGTAAAGCGGTTGCCGGGGATGAAGAAGGACGTAATGCCGTTGCCGATGGATTCCACTTTGTTGCGGATGCGGGTAAAGTTGGCGGTAACGTCCCAGGTAAAGTTCTTGCCCGAAACGGGGGTGGCATTCAGCAGCAGTTCCACGCCCTTGTTGGTCATTTCACCCACGTTGCTGGTCAGGGACATAAAGCCGGTAGATGCCGGGATGCCCACGTCCACGATCTGGTCGGTGCTGGAGGTATAGAAATAGGTGGCGTCCAGGTTGATCCGGTTTCTCAGGAAGCCGATATTAAAGCCGGCTTCGTACGAAGTGGTAAACTCCGGGGTCAGCCCCTTGTTGCCGATACGGGTTTCGAGGCTTCTGCCCGGCGTGGTGCCGAAAGGAAACAGCAGCTGGGCCACGTTGTTGCCGAAAGCGGCCACTTCATAAACGCTTTCCAGCTTGTAGGGAGCAGCGTCCTTACCTACCCGGGCTACGTTGGCCTTGATCTTTCCATAGCTCAGCACACCCCAGTTGACATTCTTCACCGCATCGGTGAACACGAAGGAGGCCGCCGCTGCGGGATAGAAGAAGGTGTTGTTGCCTTTCGGAAGCGTAGAGGTCTGGTCTACCCTGCCGGTCAGTTCCAGGAACAGGTAGTTGTTGTATGCCAGCGACATTTGCCCGTAATATCCCAGCAGCCGTTGCCGGGTAGTGGTTTCGCCGGAAGAGCTGAAGCGGGCGGCGTTGGCCACATTGTAAAAGCCGGGGATGCTCAGGCTGTCGCCCTGCACGTAGGTGTTCTGGTATTTGCGGTCGTTGATGTTCTGACCCAGCAGCACGTTGGCATTCAGGCCTTTGATGAAGATATTGTCTTTCTTGGCGGTGATCAGCAGGTCGCCGTTCAGCTCGCTTCTGAAAAAGTTATCCTCCAGCACCCGGCCTTCGCCGTTGGTGGTGGCAAAAGAACCTACGGCCGACACTTTCTTCCGGCGGTCGGTATAGGCGTCCATGCCGAGGCGGTACGCCACGTTCAGCCAGCTCAGCACGTTGTAATCCAGCTTCACGTTGCCCATGGTCCGGTTCAGGTTGCTGGTCACCGGGTTTTCATAGGCGGCAAAATACGGGTTGTCGCGGGTAGTGCTCAGGGGCCAGTTGTTGGTGCCGTTGGCCTTTTTGTAATTGTTCTTGTAATATTCCAGGTCCAGGCTACGGGGAACGGAAAACAGCTGGAACATAGCACTGGTAGCGCCGTTGCCCTGGGTGATGCCGTTTTGCTGGGAAACAATGTAGTTTACCGATCCGCCAAAGGACAGCTTCTCGGTCAGCGGGGTATTGAACTTGAAGCCCACGTTGGTACGATTGAGCTTGGAGTTGGGCAGAATACCTTTGGTATTGGTATTGGCCACCGACAGGTTGTAGTTCTGTTTGGCATCGCCGCCGTTCACGTTCACGCTGTTATCGAAGGTAGAGCCGGTTTCGAAAAAGCTGGCAATGTTGTCGGGGTAGGCCTTAAAATTCACGGTCTGGCCGTTGGACAGGATGAGGCCATTGCTCAACGTGGGCGTAGAACCGAATTTGGGACCCCAGGAGAACGTGCTGGTAGAATCGTACAGGCCGTTGGAGCCGCCACCGTACTCATTCTGGAACTCGGGCAACCCGCTTACCTGCTGCTGCGAGTAGGAAGAAGCCACGGTTACTCTCGCTTTGCCTTTGCCGGCCGTGCCTTTTTTAGTAGTGATCATGATGGCACCGGAAGCGGCCCGCAAGCCATACAGGGCGGCGGCGGCAGGTCCCTTCAGTACGTTCACGGATTCAATATCGTTGAGGTTGAGGTCCAGGGCCCGGTTGGCCGGCTGGGCGTCCATCAGCGTGTTGCCGGTACGGTCCACGTCGTTGCTGATGGGAACGCCATCCACCACAAACAGGGGCTGGTTGTTGCCGGTAAACGACTGGATACCGCGGATGTTGATGTTGGCGGAAGCGCCGGCAGCGCCGCTGGCGCCGGTAATGTCCAGGCCGGCTACCTTACCCTGCAGCACATTCACCAGGTTTACCTCGCCTTTATCGGCCAGGTCCTCGCCTTTCAGGTTGTGGGTAGTATAGCCCAGCGAACGTTTGTCCTTGGTGATGCCCAGGGCGGTCACCACCACTTCCTGCAGGTTTTTTTCATTGGGCTGCAGCGCAGTATTTATAGTAGATTGGTCGTCCACCTGCACTTCGTTGGCCTTCATGTCGATGCTGGAAAATACCAGCACCCGGGCATTGGCCGGAAGCGCGATTGTGTAGCGGCCGTCCGGACCGGTGGTAGTTCCCACTTTCGCACCCTTCACCAGCACCGACACGTTGGGCAGCGGGTTGCCCTTGCTGTCGGTCACCGTACCGGAAACCGTACGGTTCTGTGCCAGGGCCTGGTTGCAGAGCAAAGCCACTCCCAGCGTTAAACTAAGCAATTTCCTCATATATGTTTGTTTAGCAATTACAATTGATTAGGCAGGCACCCTCCCGGGAAAGAAAACAAGGGGAGTTCTACAGACAAGATAAGCAGTCTCTTCCGATACGGGGCAGGATGCAGGAAGTTTCGTTTCATGACAATAGTTTTCACCTTCACTTCTCAGGTAAATGGGGTACCAGGCGTTAATTAAAGTATAAAACAATCGATTATACGTAATATTAACGGCATACCTCCGGTCAAGCCGCCATTTTTATAGCCGGAACCCCAAAATAGTTCGTTAAACAACTATTTTTTCCTGGGCTATATTTATATACAAAAGGCTTTGAAAATCAACTCATCATGTCGCGTAAAACCGGCAGGGTCTTCAGGGAACCGAAGTCGGGGATGTGCAGGGCATAGTAGTTTTCATAACCGTTCAAAAGCAGGCGGCGGAACTCCTGATTCAGCGAAAGGCCTTCCAGCTCCCCCGGCTGCCGCATCTGCAGGATCAGCGCCGTCACTTCCGCCGCCACATCCTGCAGGTAAAAAGGATGCGCTGGCCGGTCGGGGGTAAAAATGCCTTCCTGGAGGTCCAGGAAAGGTTTGTCGGGCGTATACTCGTCCGAAATGCGAAAGCCAAAGAATATCGCCAGGTGCAGGGCAAAATACAAGGGAAAGTTGGCGGTAACGCCAGTAGAGGCCTCATCGAGCTGCACCAGGGACGCTTCCAGGAAATAATAGAGCTCGGAATTGGTTTCCGGCTCCTTCAGGCACTTGTACAGCAGCTCCACGATAAAAAGGGCCACGGCGTTTTTGCGCACATCCGACAGCAGGTCCCCATAGAGGTGCGCCCATTTGTACTCCTTGATCCGCTGCAGGTTCTTGAACTCGTTCTTATACACCACCAGGTCCAGCTGGGAGCCCGGCTGGAAAAAAGCCGCCCGGGCCACCCCGTGCTTGGAGGCTACCCGCACGCCATTGACCAGGTACGACTGCAAGCCGAACAACTCGGTAAAGGCGGTCACGACCAAACTGGTCTCGCCAAACTTTACCGTCCGCAGCACGATGCCTTTTGTTTTGTGAAGCATGAGGCAATTTAGTACAAGTTCCAGAGTTCCAAAGTTCCAGAGTTGGCATAATTCCGGGAGGAAGCCGACTGGAGGAGGGCCAAACTACAAAAGTCTTGAAGACTTTTGTAGTTTCTCCCCAACGGCCGAACCCGAAAAAACTTTGGAACGCTGGAACTTTGGAACTCTGGAACTTATTAGTTATTCTTCTTTTCTTTGCGCCAAATGGATGCTCAATGTGGAAGACCTTAGGTAAAAGTGTTTTGCGGTATCGCGTATGGTTGCTGGCCCTGCTGCTGGTGGCAACCGCCTTCATGGGCTGGAAGGCCAGCCAGGTAAAGTTAAGCTATGAGTTCGCCGGCGCTATCCCCCGCGACAACCCCAAATACCTGGCCTACCAGGAGTTCCGGAAAAAGTTCGGCGAGGACGGCAACCTGCTGGTCATCGGCGTGCAAACCAAGGATATTTTCCGGCAGGACCTGTTCAACGCCTACACCCAGCTGCACCACGACCTGAAACAGCTGCCCGGCGTGGACGACGTGCTGGCCATGCCCGCCGCCATCAACCTCACAAAGAATTACGAGACCGAAAAGCTGCAGGCCGTCCCCATTTTTCCCAAAGGTCCGCTGTCACAGGCCCAGATCGATAGCGGCAAGGCCACATTCCTGAACCTGCCCTTTTACCGGGGCCTGCTCTACAACCCGCAGAGCGGCGCCTGGCTGATGGGCGTCCGCATCAACCGCGAAATACTGAACTCGGCCAAAAGGACCGGCGTGGTCAATGACATTACCCGCCTGACCGACGCCTTCGGCGCCAAACACCAGCTGAACCTGCACCTGAGCGGCCTTCCGCTGATCCGGACCGTAATGGCCACCCGCGTCTCCAATGAAGCCCGGTGGTTTACCGGCATGTCCATCCTGCTGTCGGCGGTGATCCTGCTGCTGTTCTTCCGCTCGGTCAGCGCTACCCTGCTGTCGCTGGCGGTGGTGATCATCGGCGTGATCTGGAGCTTCGGCACCGTCGAACTAATGGGCTATAAGATCACCCTGCTCACCGCCCTCATCTCGCCGCTGGTGGTGGTGATCGGCATTCCCAACTGCATTTACTTTTTGAACAAATACCATACGGCCTATAACGAAACGGGCGACAAGCGTGAGGCGATCGTACAGATGATCGCCAAGATGGGCGTGGTGACCCTGTTCTGCAACATTGCCGCCGCTATCGGCTTCGCCGTGTTCGGCCTGACGGAAAGCGCCGTGCTGAAGGAATTCGGCGTGGTGGCGGGCATCAACATCATGATGCTGTTCTTTATTTCGCTGGTCCTGATCCCGGCGGTGCTGAGCATGCTGCCGGCGCCCAAGCCCCGCCACGTAAAATACCTGCACAATCCCCGCCTGCAGCGCTGGCTGGCCCGCCTGGAGCGCTGGGCCCTGAACCACCGCAAGGCCATCTACGTGGTTACCGCCGCCGTGCTGGTAGTGGCCCTGGCCGGCATTTTCCAGCTGAAGAGCGTGGGCTATATCGTCGACGACCTGCCCAGGACCGACAAGATCTACACCGACCTGAAATTTTTTGAAAAGAACTTCGAAGGGGTGATGCCGCTGGAGATTTTAGTGGATACCAAAAAGAAGTACGGCGTTACCCGCAACCTGGGCAACCTGCAGCGCATCGACTCGCTGGCGCAGTTCCTGGAAGCGCAGCCCTATATCGGCAAGCCGCTGAGCCTTACCGAGGGGTTGAAATTTGCCAAGCAGGCCTTCTTTGAAGGCGACAGCACCAACTACTCCATGCCGGCCGAATACGACCTGCCGGCCCTGGCCCAGTACCTGAACATGCGCCCCGGTGCCTCCGGTACCGCCGCAGGCAGCACCAACTCGTTCACCAAGCTGGTGGCCACGTTCATGGACAGCAACCGCCAGCAAGCCCGCATCAGCGTAAACATGCAGGACATCGGCAGCGCCCGCCTCCCCTTTGTGCTCGACAGCATCCAGCAACGGGCCGACGCCCTCTTCGACAAGGACAAATACAATGTACAGCTTACCGGCACCAGCGTAACCTTCCTGGAAGGCACCCGCTTTATCATCAACGGCCTGCGGGAAAGCATCTTCTGGGCCTTCCTGCTGATCGCCCTGTGTATGCTGTACCTGTTCCGCTCCCTGCGCATCCTGTTGTGTTCGCTGATCCCCAATATCATCCCGCTGGTGATCACCGCCGGTGTGATGGGCTGGGCCGGTGTGCCGCTGAAACCCTCTACCGTGCTGGTGTTCAGCGTGGCCCTGGGGATCGCCATCGACATCACCATCCGCTTCCTGGTCAACTACAAGCAGGACAGCAAGAAGGCGGCACAGGACCCTGCCGGCATGGTCATCAAAACCATCCACTCTACCGGCCTGAGTATTATTTATACCTCCATTGTGCTGGTAGCAGGCTTCGTGATCTTTTGCTTCAGCGGCTTTGGCGGCACCCAGGCCCTGGGATGGCTCACCTCGCTGACGCTGGTAACGGCCACCATCACCAACCTGGTATTCCTGCCCGCCCTGCTGATCTCCCTGACAAAGAAGGCTAAGATGAAGAAGACGGTGGAGCAGGTTTAATAGAAATTATATTTCAAAATATAAAAGCCGGGACGTGGTTCCCGGCTTTTTTTATGAAGAAGAGCGGGGGAGGCGCCTGCCGCCTTTGACGATGTGCAAAAATGGTAATTGGTCGCGCGATGGGAAGCCCGCAGGGCTTTACTGTGAATAGCCCCGGGTGCAACCCGGGGAACAGGCGCCCATAAAAGACACAACCCCGAATGGGGTTGATTGTGGGACCCGCCAAAGAGGATAATTCCCTATCAGGCAGGCTTTCCGAAGCATCCTTCGAAATGGGACACTGCTGAAAATCGGCGAGGACACAATCAACCCCTTCAGGGTTGTCTTGACGAACTAATGCTGACCCCGGGTTGCACCCGGGGCTATTCACAGTAAAGCCCTGCGGGCTTCCCATCGCGCGACCAATTATGCTCCATCGTACCCGACGGCTATCAAAAAAAAATGCCGCCCGGGGGCGGCATTCGAAATGCTTTATTAAAACCTTAATGCAGTACTTCGCTGAGCTTGCGTTCCAGGTCTTCGCCGCGGAGGCTTTCGGCAATAACCACGCCTTTGGGATCGACCAGCACGTTGTAGGGAATACCGTCGAAGCCGTACAGGCCCACCACCTGGCTGTCCCAGAACTTCAGGTCGCTCACCTGGGTCCAGGCCAGGCCGTCTTCCTTGATGGCCTCGATCCATTTGTCCTTGCCGTCCGGGCGGTCGAGGGAAACACCCAGCACGGTGAAGTTCTTGTTCTTGAACTTATTGTACGCCTTTACCACGTTGGGGTTCTCAGCCCGGCAGGGCGGACACCAGGAGGCCCAGAAATCCACCAGCACGTACTTGCCCTTGAACGAGCTGAGCGCTACCGGCTTGCCGTTCACATCGGGAAAGGTAAAATCCGGCGCCGGCTTGTTGAGCAGGGCGCTGGCGGCAGGCGTTTCGGGCCCGGCGGTGGCCCGCGCCTGCATATCCTTGTTGAGGGAGGCAATGGCGGTATGCGAAGGGAACTTTTTGGCAGCCTGGGCCACGATGTTGTTCACCTCCTGCTGGCTAAAGCCTTCCAGGCCGTAATTAGGGTTGGAAGCCATGCTCTGGTAGCTACCCAGCGCAAAAAGGGTGAGGGCCGGGCTCTTGCTCTGGTTGATGACGCTCAGCGTGTAGGTCTTCAGGGCCTGTACAGCCGTCATCCGTTGCTCGGCCTTGCGGTTGAGGAGGCTGTCCGATACTTTCTGGCGGCGCAGGCTGTCGATGTCCTTATCCTTTAAATACAGGGCCTGCATTTTCCGGCTGTTTTCTTCCAGGTAAGCTTTCAGCTCCTGCGAGGCCGGGGAGCCTTTTATGGTGTACAGCTCGGCGGACTTCAGGTCGGCGTTGATGGTCACTTCCTTTTCATCGTTGATGAACGACACCAGCGGGAACCGCTCTTCGTCCAGGCGCAGGCTGAAGATCGCCTCCTCTTTGGTGAGGGTTTCCAGGTGAAAATTGCCGTCTTTGTCCAGCCGGGCCGAATCCACGATCACCGGCTGCAGGTTGGCCAGCGAGGATTCTTCGAGGTAAACGGTGCGGTCGCCTGCATTTTTAAGGGCGCCTTTTACGTCCAGCGTGTTTTGCTCGGATTGTTTGCAACCCACCGCCAGCAGGAAGAGGGAGCTATAAAGAAGTTTGCGCATGCTGCAGATCAGGATTTAAGCTTTTCGTTGAATTTTTCGGTGATCACTTTGGCATCGGCCTTGCCCCTGGCCAGCTTCATGGCTTCGCCCACGAAGAAGCCGATCAGGCCCTTTTTACCCTTGCGGAACTCGGTCACCTTCTGGGGATACTTTTCCAGCACGGCCGTGATCCAGCCGTCCACGTCGCTGCTGCTTTCGCTCAGCAGCAGGTCATTTTGCTGCGCATAAGCGGCCACGTCCAGGTTGCCGTCGGCGGTCAGGGCCGGGAAGATCTTCTGCACGGCAATGCCGTAGGTGAGCTTGCCCTCGTCGATCAGCCCGATCAGGGCGGCCAGGGAGGCAGGAGAAATCTGGAGGTCTTCGGCCGCCAGCTCTTTTTCCGCCAGCCAGTTCTTTACCGGGTTCAGTACCCAGTTGGCAGCGGCCTTGTTATTTTTCGTGTGCTCCAGCACTTTTTTGAAAAAGGCTTCCAGCTCGGGATCGGCGGCCAGCATGGCCGCATCGTACTGGGTCAGGCCCAGGCCGTCGATCAGCGCCTGCACCCGTTGCTTTTGCGAGGGCGGCATCTGGCTGCGGATGGCCTCGATCATTTCACCGGTGATGAGGAAGGGCGGCAGATCGGGGTCGGCGAAGTAGCGGTAGTCGTCGGCGTCTTCCTTGGTGCGGATGGCGTAGGTGGTGCCGGTGGCTTCGTCGTAGCCGCGGGTTTGCTGCAGCACCTCTTCGCCCCTTTCCACCAGGTTCACCAGGCGCTCGTATTCCGACTCGATGGCTTTTTTAATGAAGCGGATGGAGTTGAGGTTCTTGATCTCCACCTTGGTGCCCAGCTTTTCGTCGCCTCTTTTGCGAACGGAGATGTTCACGTCGCAGCGCAGGCGGCCCTGCTCCATGTTGCCGTCGCAGACGTTCAGGTAGCGCAGCAGGTTGCGCAGTTCGGTCACGTAGGCGTAGGCCTCGTCGCTGCTGCGGATGTCGGGTTCGGTCACGATCTCCAGCAGGGGGATGCCGGCACGGTTAAAGTCCACACCGGTAAAGGCGGGGTCGATGTCGTGCACGCTTTTGCCGGCGTCCTCTTCCATGTGGATGCGGTTGAGGCGCACCTTTTTCAGCTCTTTACCTACGGTCACCTCCAGGTAGCCGCCACGGCAGACCGGGGCGGTATGCTGCGAGATCTGGTAGGCCTTGGGAAGGTCGGGGTAAAAGTAGTTTTTACGGGCGAAGTAGTTGTTGGCGACAATTTCGCAATTGCAGGCCAGGCCCAGCCGGATGGCCAGCTCGATGGCTTCCTTGTTCATTTTGGGCAGGGTGCCGGGATGGGCCAGCGAAATAACGCTTACCTGCGTATTGGGCTCCTGTCCGAACAGGGTGCCGTCGCTGCAGAACAGCTTGCTCTGCGTGGTCAGCTGGGCATGTACCTCCAGCCCTACCACCACCTCGTATTGATTTTGTGCGCTCATTCGGGCAAAAGTAGTGAAAGCACAAGGAATTGGTTAATTGGGAATTTGTTAATTGGGCAGGGGTCGTTGCCGGTGCCAAATAAAAAGCCCGGGCAATTTGTTTACCCGGGCTTTGACCCATATAAAATTCCCGTTGCTGGTTTATAAATCAGCAGTTTTCAGCTTTTTCGGGGTCTTGACCTCGATGGTCTGGGACTTGCCGTTGCGGAGGACCTTCAGGGTTACCGAAGGCTTGTTGCGGGAGGCCCGCACCTGGCTGGAGACTTCGTCCACGCTGTTGACGGCCACATCGCCCACATGGGTAATGACGTCGTTTTCCTTCACGCCGGCCCTGGCGGCATTGCCTTCCTCATCCAGGTCAATCACCTTTACGCCCTTGCCGTCTTCGGTATCCTTGATGGACAGGCCCAGCTTGGGGGCACCGCCGCCAACGTTGCCGCGGAAATCAAAGTCCATGTTGGGCAAATTCGGCAGGTTCGGCATGCCGCGGAACATTTCAGGGTCCAGGATGCGGAAGTTCCGCTCCATCGGCACGCCTTTCCAGCGGCCCAGCTCGGCCGTCACCTGTTGCTCCTTGCCGTCGCGCAGCAGGGTAATAGTGATCTTTTCGCCGGGCTTATGCTTGCGCACCTCGGTGGCCAGGCCCTCGGCATCTTCTATTTTGGCCTCGTTCACTTTTTTAATGATATCGCCTTCTTTAATGCCGGCCTTTGCGGCTGCGCTCTCTTCGCTCACCGACTTTACCTGGGCGCCGCCTTCCACTTTCTCCGTCATGACCCCCAGCATGGCGCGGTTCGAGTCGGGCTGCAGCAGGTTATCGCCTTCGGGGCCAAAGCCGCGGAAAGTACGGCTGCCCGACCGGGGCTGGCCGCCCTGCTGCTGCAACGCTTCCATGTCGCGGTATTTTTTGATCGTTACCGATATATCGCCGGTCTTGCCGGTCAGTTCCTTACCGTTCACTTTTACCTTGTCGCCATTGATCTCGATCACGGTCTTTTCGTTGCCGGCGGCGCCTTTGCGGTCAATGATGATCTGCTGTACCCCGCCTTTGTCTGTATCCTTTTCCTTTTGCGCAAATACGGCCGAAACCGACAATACTGCGATACCTGCTATAAAAGCCTTCTTGATGAAATATTGCTTCATAAGTATTTCGTTTTTGTCTACGTTGAATTTCGTAGACCAAATATACAACATCCTCCCATATTACGAAACCCTTCGGAGATGTTAAAATAACCGGAAGCGGACAAGAGGAAAACGACCGGGATAAACGGAAAAACCAACCAACGTCCATAAAAATCAACCACCCAAAAACAAAAAAACTACAAAAGTCTTAGAGACTTTTGTAGTTTATCGTATGCAAACGAACTCGTAAACTTGTAAACTCGTAAACTTATCCGAGCAGTCCCTTCACCGCCTCGATCGCCTGCTGCAGCCCGTCGGGGTTTTGTCCGCCGGCAGTGGCAAGGGTTTTCTGGCCGCCGCCGCCGCCTTTGATCAGCGGGGCGATCTTTTGCTTGATGGCCGCCGAAGCATCCAGGCTTTTCTGGGCAGTCACCTGCTCGTCGAACAGCAGCACCACGGAGGCTTTGCCGTCGATAGCGGCGCCGAGGGCAATCACGTGCTGGGGCACCACCTGCTTCAGCTCGAAGGCCAGCTTTTTGAGGGCATCAGCGCTGCTCACTTCCACGATCTCGCCGATGAAGCTAGCGCCGTTGATGCCTTCTGCTTTTGTTACCAGCTGGTCGCGGAGGGCTTTCAGCTGGACGGCCTCAAATTTCTCAAGCTGCTTTTTCAGGGCGGCGGTTTCCTCGTTCAGGGCCGTCAGGGCCTTTACCAGGTCCTTGGGGTTTTTGAGGGCTTCCTTCACCTGCTGCAGCTGGGACAGCTGGCCGTTCAGGTATTCCTCGGCAGCAGCGCCGCAGATGGCTTCCACCCGGCGCACACCGGCAGCGACGGCGCCCTCGGAAGTGATTTTAAAGAAGCCCAGCTCACCGGTAGCACCCACGTGGGTACCGCCGCAAAGCTCTACGGAGTAGGCAGGGTCCATGGTCACTACGCGGACCACGTCGCCGTATTTCTCACCGAACAGGGCCATGGCGCCCAGCTTCATCGCCTCTTCCTTGGGCAACTGGCGGATCACCACCGGCACATTGGCGCGGATCTTTTCGTTCACGATCTTTTCCACGGCGGCGATCTCCTCGGCGGTCATCTTGCTGAAGTGCGAGAAGTCGAAGCGCAGGTAGTCGGCATTCACCAGCGAACCCTTCTGGGCCACGTGGGTACCCAGCACCTGGCGCAGGGCGGCGTGCAGCAGGTGGGTGGCGCTATGGTGCAGGGCGGTTTTTTTCCGCTTTTCCACATCTACGGTGGCAGTCACCGGGCCGGACAGGTCGTCGGGCAGGCTTTCGGCGAAATGAACGATCAGGTCCATCTCTTTCTTGGTATCGATAATGGTCAATTGCTTATTGCCGATTGCCAGTTTCCCCGTATCGCCTACCTGGCCGCCGCTTTCGGCATAAAAGGGCGTACGGTCGAGCACGAGCTGTACCAGCTCCTTGCCCTTGGTTTTTACCTTGCGGTAGCGCAGGATGTTGGCCTGGGCTTCCAGGGAGTCGTAGCCTACGAACTCGCTGCCGCCTTCGCCTTCCTGGCTCACCAGGATCCAGTCGCCGGTATCGATGGCCGAAGCGGCACGGGAGCGTTCTTTCTGCTTTTGCATTTCGCCGTTGAAGGCTTCTTCGTCCACCGACAGGCCTCTTTCCGAAGCGATCAGGCGGGTAAGGTCGAAGGGGAAGCCATAAGTGTCGTACAGCTCGAAGGCGTCCTTGCCCGAAATGGACTGCTGGGCCGAGCCGATAATGTCTTCAATGCGCTTGAGGCCTTTTTCCAGGGTACGCAGGAAGGCTTCTTCCTCTTCGCGGATCACCTTGGTGACGAAGGCTTCCTGCTGTTTCAGCTCGGGGAACACGTCGGCAAACTGGTCGGCCAGCACCGGCACCAGCTGGTACAACAGGGGCTGCTGGTAGTCGAGGTTCGAATAATAGTAGCGTACGGCCCGGCGCAGGATGCGGCGGATGACGTAGCCGGCGCCGGTGTTGGAGGGCAGCTGCCCGTCGGCGATGGTAAAGGAAATGGCGCGGATGTGGTCGGTATTCACCCGCATGGCCACGGCCTCGCCCCAGGCCTTGCCCGATTCGGGGGTGGCGGTGCGGTCGTAGGTTTTGCCGGTAATGGCTTCAATTTTTTTGATGGTGCCGCTGAAAACGTCGGTATCGTAGTTGGAGTCCTTCTGTTGCAGCACGCGTACCAGGCGCTCGTAACCCATGCCGGTGTCCACGTGTTTGGCGGGCAGTTGCTCCAGGGTGCCGTTCTTCAGGCGGTTGAACTGGATGAATACGTTGTTCCAGATCTCGATCACCTGCGGGTGGTCGGCATTCACCAGGGTGCTGCCGTCGATGGCGCTGCGCTCGTGGTCGGGGCGGCAGTCCACGTGGATCTCGGTACAGGGGCCGCAGGGGCCGGTATCGCCCATTTCCCAGAAATTGTCTTTCTTCTTTCCCAGCAGGATGCGGTCTTCGGCCGTCCACTTTTTCCATTCCGAAAAGGCTTCCTCGTCGCGGGGCAGGGCTTCCTTTTCGTCGCCTTCAAAGATGGTCACATACAGGCGGTCGACAGGGATCTGCAGCACTTTGGTCAGCAGCTCCCAGCTCCACTCGATGGCCTCTTTTTTGAAATAGTCGCCAAAGCTCCAGTTGCCCAGCATTTCGAACATGGTGTGGTGGTAGGTGTCCACGCCCACCTCTTCCAGGTCGTTGTGCTTGCCGCTCACCCGCAGGCACTTCTGCGTGTCGGCGATGCGGGGGGAGGGCGCCGGCTTGTTGCCCAGGAAGTAGTCCTTGAACTGGTTCATCCCGGCATTGGTGAACATCAGGGTGGGATCGTTTTTCACCACGATGGGGGCCGAGGGAACGATCTGGTGCTGCTTCGACTGGAAGAATTCCAGAAAGCGGCTGCGTATTTCTTTTGCGGTCATCATGCTACAATAAATAGATTGTTTTTGCTTTTTATGCCAGTATATTTGTCCGTCTCTCCCGCCCCTGGCGGAAAAGAAGAAGCGCAAAGGTAACGATTAGAGTTGCTTGCAAAAGCCCCGGAACTGAACAGACCCCTTATGAAGGTATTGAATGAAGAAGATCAAATATTATTATAATACCCATACGCTTCGCTACGAAAAGCTGATCACGCCGCTCCGGGTGAAGCTCCTGCGCATTTTCGGCTTTATCGCCGCCGCCCTGGTCACCTCGGTCATTATTTCTTACCTGGCCTTCCGCTTCGTGGGCTCGCCCAGCGAAAAGCTGCTGCGTACCCAGCACGAGCTGCTCCTGAACCACTACGACGACCTGGAAACCCAGGTAAAGACCCTGCAGGCCGAAGTGCAGGAACTGGAAAAAAGGGACAACAACGTCTACCGCAGCATCTTCGAGGCCAATCCCATCCCCGACAGCATCCGGGCCATCGAGCTGGAAAAGAAACGCCAGGCCCAGGTGGAGCGGATGGGCGAGCCGCAACTGGTACGCGCCATCCAGCGCAACATCGACACGCTCAATAATCGCATTGCCGCCCAGAAAAAATCCTATACCGAGCTGACGCGGCTGATGAACAACAAGGAAGCCATCCTGGCCCATACGCCGGCCATCCAGCCGGTGAGCAACAAGGAGCTCACCCGCATCGCCTCGGGCTTCGGCTACCGCATCGACCCCATCTACAAAACCGTGAAGATGCATGCCGGCCTGGACTTTACCGCTCCGCAGGGCACGCCCATCTACGCCACCGCCGACGGCCGCGTAAAGGTGGCGGGCCACAGCGACGGCGGCTACGGCAACCACGTGGTGCTGAGCCATGGCTACGGCTACGAAACCCTTTACGGCCACATGGTGCGCATCAAGGCCCGCCCGGGCCAGCAGGTGAAGCGGGGCGAGATCATCGGCTACGTGGGCACCACCGGCAAAAGCACCGGCCCGCACTGTCACTACGAGGTACACAAGAACAACCAGAAGCTCGACCCGGTCTACTTTTTCTACAACGACCTCACCCCCAAGGAATTCGACGCCCTCTTAAAGCAGGCCCAGGCCTCCAACCAGAGTTTGGATTAACCTCACCCCCGGCCCCTCTCCATCTGGAGAGGGGCCGGGGGTGAGGTGTGCCGGGGGTGAGGTTACTTCACCGCCACGTCCCACACCTTCGACATCCTCGCTTTGCCGGCGGGGCCTTCCACGTAGAGCGTAACGATGTAGTGGTCGGGCTTTTCGTACACGTGGGTGGGGTGCTGCTGGGTGGAGGTGGTGCCGTCGCCGAAATCCCACTTCCAGGAAGTGATCTTTCCTTCCGACTCGTCGATGAAGGACACCAGGCGGCGCTGCATGTCGACGACTTTAAAGGACCATTGGGCGTCGATGGGCTTTTTAAAACGGCTTTCCAGGGGCATGAGGCGGAAGGGCAGCAGGTAAGAAGCCTGGCCGTACATGGTATGCTCCTTCGACAGGTTCCAGAAACCGTTGTGGGAGGGGGCTTTCACGTCGTCGTAGTCGATGATGGCCCAGGAAAGGCCGATGTTCTTGTTTTCGGAAAGAATCGATTCCACGGCGCGGGCCGGGCCTTCCGGTCCGGCATAGTCGAAGGGTGTGATCCAGAATTCGAGCGTCAGGCGGCCGGAATCGCCCGGCTTGAAGTTGAAGTTATAAGCGGCATTGGCGTAGGGCAGGCTTTTGATCCAGGGCTGGCTGCCCCAGGCCAGGGCCCAGTCCTTGCCCACGGCCGGCGTGAAGATGTGGTAGTTCTGGGCATGCACCCCATGGAAGGAAAAGTAGGCATCCATGGGGCTAAGGGTTTTGTTGGGGTGGAAGCGGTCGATGAGCGGGCCGCCCGACTGGTCGCCGTCGACCACTACCTCGAAGATGTCGTTGTGCAGGTCGGTCAGCGAAAAATCCCAGTAGTTGTCATAGGCTTCGTAGAGGAAATACAGGCGGTTCATCCCTTTTACCCAGCCCACCTTCACCTTCACGTCCAGGTTTTTGGGGTCGGCCTTCGGCTGCTTTTTGCTGTCGTCCCACAGCTGGTCCAGGCCCACCACGTAGTCGCCGGGCACCAGGTTCCAGTCGTCGGCCTTGCCGTCGATGGTAGGGATCTTATTGGCGGGGAACTGGAAAATTTTGTAGCTGCGGTTGTCCTGGGCCCGGGAGGAGAAGGTACCCAGGAGGAGGGCCAGGAAGCAGAGAAGGCGGAATCGTTTCATGGGATGAAATTAGGGCTAATAAAATTTTAAGTCCTTCATGAGAAAAGAAATCGTGCGGAAGTCCGGAACTTTGCAACCCGTTGACATTCACAATGGCAAAAAAAATTCCTTCTATCACTTTCGACTTTGAGGACGACCCGGAGCCCGACGACCAGGCCCCTGCCTTTCAGCCGACCGAGTTTCTCTCGGGCAACCCCGTGCCGCCCCCTCCCCCGAAAAAGGAAAAGAGCACCCGTGGCCGCAAGTCGCTGAAGGAGCCGATGCCGGACCAGGTAATGGTTCCAGAAGATGGGGTGCTGTTCCAGAAGCAGTACTATTCCATCGGCGAAGTGGCGGGCTGGTTTGGCGTGAACACCTCCCTGATCCGCTACTGGGAGAATGAGTTCGACATGGTGGAGCCGCGCAAGAACCGCAAGGGCGACCGCCTGTTCAAGCCCGAGGACGTCAAGACCCTGCAGCTGATCTACGACCTCATCCGTCGCCGGAAGTTCACCCTCGAAGGGGCCAAGGAATATTTGAAAAGAAACCAGCAGGCCGAAGAACGCTACGAGCTGATTCACTCACTGCAACGCATCAAAGACTTTTTGCTGGAACTCAAAGCGGGGCTCTGAGGAGTTTACAAGTTTACGTGTTTACGAGTTCGGTGGGGTATTTAGAGGTTTAGTTTTGGCAAGTTAGTTATGAGCCATTGCTGTATTTTTGCTATTATGAGTTTTTTCCATTTGAAAAAGATAGCGTTCCTGCTGGTGGCCGGCTTTTTTTTGCAGGCGGTGCAGGCACAATCCATAGAAATAGGTAAGGACAAGGAGGGACATAAAATGCTGAAGGGCCTGGTAACGAAGCAGGACCTGGCCGGCGATACCGCCTTTGGCTGGTTCACTAAAAACGCCGCGGACTACAAGCCGTATGCGGCGGCCCTGCAAAACATTAAAAAGAACAAGGACTCCGTGGATTATATCGTCTTCGGCGGTACCTGGTGCCATGATACCCACTTCGTGCTGCCCCGGTTCTTTTCCCTGCTCGACTCGGCCGGCGTCGCCCCCAGCCACATCACCTTCTTCGCCGTGGACGAGAGCAAAAAGGCCAACAACAACCTGCCCCAGGCTTTTAATATCACCAATGTTCCTACCATCATCGTCCTGAAAAGAGGAAAAGAGGTTGGAAGAGTGATCGAATACGGCAAGCAGGGCATGTTCGATAAAGAACTGGGCGAGATCGTCAAGCAGGAATTTTAAGTCCTGCTTTAGTACACTTCATCCTAAGAAAAAATAGGTCGTAGTGTCTTTACCCGGAATACAATTCCGGGGTACGTGGTTAGACTTTTATCGGTAAACAGGGAAGGGGCTAAGGCCTATTCATCCTAGGCGGTTTTGCCTGCAATTTCTATTTCCATTTCTTCCATGGTGCGGAGGGCGAACAGGTTCACCCGCTGGCGGATGCTGTTGAACTGCGACAGGTAGGCCGCGGGAACGAACAGCTCCACCTGGATGGTATAAGCCTGCAACTGGATGTCCTGGAACCATACGTTGTGCACTTCCACCTCCTTGATACCGGCCAGGAAGGATTTCAGGGCGGCCATCAGGGCCTCGATCTTTTCGGAAGGCGTTTCCAGGTCCAGGTGCAGGATGAGCTCGTTGCGCTGCGAAATGCGCTGCGAATGGTTGTCCAGCACGGTATCCACCATCTGCTTGTTGGGCACCGACACGCAGGTTTTCTGCTCGCTGCGGATGCGCGTGCTGCGCAGCCCCACCTTTTCCACCTTGCCCACGATGTTCTGCACCTTCACGTTGTCGCCCACCGTAAACGGCTTGTCGAAAAAGATCACGAAGGAAGCGATCAGGTTCTCCAGGCTTTCCCGCAGGGCCAGGGCCACGGCGGCACCCACGATACTCAGGCCGGTGAGCAGGTTGCCCACGTCGTAATTGAAGGCGAAGCGCAGGATCAGCAACAGCCCCACGATGCCGATGATCACCTTCAGCAGATCGCGGAAGAACACTACCAGCTGGTCGTCGGTCTGGCCGGGGGTGAGCGCCGCTTTCTTTTCCAGCACCGAGGCCAGGAAATCGATAATGCGCAGCATCAGCCAGGTGAGGAACAGCAGCTGTATGATGATGCCGACGGACAGCACGACGCGCTGCAGCGGGTACCTGTAAATATTGACCTTCAGCACCGAGGGGAAATTCAGGCGGTAAAAAGCGATGATGGTGACGGTGACGATCAGGAAGGCGCTCAGCGGATGCACGACCATCTGGGTAAAGGTGCGCTCGTCGAAGGCGGGCCAGAGCCGCTTGCAGCCCTTGCCCAGCAGGCGGGCCAGGTAGCGCGAGATGAGGCGGTTGAGCACCAGCACCAGCAAGATCAGGGCGACGGTCCACAAATAATCGCCCAGGGTATTATCGAAAAAGATTTTTTGAAAAAAGTCGTTCATGCCTTGACAGATAAGTTACGGCCGCGAAATAAGGGAAGAATTTATGATTGGAGGTTCCTGGAAAGCATTTTAACAAACAGAAATGAGGGGAAAATGAAAAAGCCCCGGAAGGCTGTCCGGGGCTTTTTCGGTAAAACGGGCCTTTTTAAATATTAATTGGAGGCGGGCTTGATGTCGGCACCTTCGGGATACAGAACAACGCTGATGTAGTTGTTCATATCGAAGTATTTCTGGGCAGCCTTTTGCAGGTCGGCGGTGGTGATGGCTTCCACCCGCTTGTCGTATTGCAGGATCTCTTCGGGGTCTTCGCGCTCGATAAAGGCATTCGACAGCGACTGCAGCCAGAAATCGTTGGTTTGCAGGCCTACGAGGTGCTGCTTGCGCCAGGTTTCCCTGATCTTGTCCAGGTCCTTCTGCTCTATGCCTTTCTGCTGCACGTCGCGCACCAGGTCCATCAGGGCGGCCGTCAGCTTGTTCACGTTCTCGGGACCGCAGGGCAGCGAGGCCGTGATGGCGTAGCGCTGGTAGGGCCGCTTGCTGAGGGCGCCGTTGAAGCCGCCGCCATAAATGCCGCCCATTTCCTCGCGCAGCTTTTCAATCACCTTCAGGTTCAGCACTTCCACCAGGGCCCGCAGGCGCATGGCTTCTTCGGTGGAGTAAGGCGCTTCGCCGCCCCAGCGCACGGTAATGACGCTTTGCGCCTCCTTGCCTTTTTGCACATTGGCTTTTACGATGCCTTTTACCGGGCGAACGCCGTTGTCCTTGAACCGGTTCTGCATTTCTTTGGCCGGCAGCGACCCCAGGTACTTTTCCAGCAGCGGCTTGATGATGTTGGAATCGATATTGCCCACGAAGGTAAAATGCATGCCGTAGGCATTGCTGTAAATGCTGTTGTAGATCGAGAACGCCTTATCCAGGTTGAGGTTGTTGAACTCCTTTTCCGTTGGCAGGTAGCTGGCCCAGGGGTTGTTATTGAAAACGATCTTCGTCAGCGTATCCTGGTAAAAGGCCCGCGGGTTCTGGCGCATGAACTGGATGGAGCTTTTCTGCTTGGTAACGAACGAGCGGAACAGCGCCTCGTCCTTGCGGGGCTGCGTGAAGTACAGGTGGGTGAGCTGCAGGAAGGTTTCCAGGTCCTTGACGCTGCTGCTGCCTTCAATGCCGTCCTCGTGGTCGTTCACGTAGGGCATCACCGAAACGCTTTTGCCCGAAAGGAACTTTTTCAGGTCGGTCGGCGACATATCTTTTACGCCCATCTGCGTTACCAGGGTGGCGGCGTATTTCGCATTGTCCTTGTCGGCCAGGTCGAAGCGCTGGAAGCCGCCCCAACGCCAGGCGTCCATCAGGATCTGGTCGTTCTTAAAGGCCGTGGGCTTCAGGGTAACGGTAACGCCGTTGCTCAGGGTCAGATCGGTGGTTCCGAGCTTCGGGTTTTTCGTTTCGCTGACGGTGGAACCCGGCACCGGCTCCTTGTCGAGCAGTTGGGCCGCAACGGCTTTTTCCTGGTAAGGGGTGACGGGCTGTCGGGCGGCCGCTACCAGTTCCTTCAGCACGGCGTTGCCGGCCGGCAGCTTGCCCTTGAGGCTGGCGGGGGCCGTCACCAGGGCAAAGGCCTTGTCGGTGGCGGGGATCTTCTTCGCCAGGTCGTTGATCTCCTGCAGCTTTATGGTAGGCAGCACCTGCTTGATAAACTGGAAGCGGTATTCGGGACCGGGGATGGGTTCGTGCTCCAGGAAGTGGCTGACGTATTCCCAGGCCAGGTTGTCCGACTCCACTTTGTCGCGTTCGTTATAGGCTTTCTCGGTAGCGTTGTACAGGTCGGCCTTGGCACGTTCCAGCTCGCTGGCCAGGAAGCCGTAGCGGCGGGCCCTTTCGGTTTCGGCCACCAGGGCGTCCAGGGCTTCCTTTACGGGATTGTCGCCTACAACGGCATACGATACAAACGCTTCATACCCTCTCAGGAACTGCGACAGGCCGGTATAGCCGTAGTTGAAGGGCGGGTTTTCCTTGCGGGTCAGCTCCTGCAGGCGCTCGTTGATCAAAGAGGTCATCAGCTCTTTTACCACCGCCTCGCGGTAGTCGGCCCAGGTAACGGCTTTCTTGGCCGGCTTGATGTAGGTAAAGATCTGCAGGGCGGTATTGGTGGCTTCTTCATCGGTGAGCACCATGGCCTCGGGCTTGGTACGCACCGGTATGGAGGTGATGGCCGGCCGCGGCCGGGCACCCACAGGATTGGTGAACTTGCCGAAGTGGGCTTTGATCTTTTTCTCGGCTTCGGCCGGGTCGATATCGCCTACGACGATCACCGCCATCAGGTTGGGCCGGTACCATTGTTTGTAAAATTCCTTCAGGGCCTGGTGGCGAAAGGTTTTCAGCACGGAGTCCTTACCGATGGGCAGGCGATCGGCATACTTCGAGCCATTGAACATTCTTGGGAAATACTTGCGGCGCATGCGCTCCTGGGCGCCCTTGCTCAGGCGCGATTCTTCGAGCACCACGCCCCTTTCCTTTTCGATCTCGGCAGAGTCCATAAGGTTGTTGAACGCCCAGTCCTCCAGCACGGTAAAGCCTTTTTCCACGATCTCGGGGTCGTCGCTGGAGATGGGCAGGATATAGACGGTTTCATCAAAAGAGGTATAGGCGTTGAGGTCGGCGCCGAACTCCACGCCTACCTTTTGCAGGTAGTTCACCAGCTCGTTCTTGGGAAAGTTTTTCGAGCCGTTGAAGCCCATATGCTCCATGAAGTGGGCCAGGCCCTGCTGGCTGGGGTCTTCGAGAATGGAGCCGGCATTCACGGCCAGGCGCAGCTCCACTTTATTTTTCGGCTTGGCGTTTTTTTCGATATAGTAGGTCAGCCCGTTGGGCAGCTTGCCCACTTTTACATTGGGGTCAACGGGGAGGGGCTGGCTGAGTTTGATTTGTGCAAAAACATTCAGGCTGAATACGTGCAGCAGCAGGAGCACGATCCAGCGAACGGGCTTAAGGTTCATTCGTTGTTCCATGAAATGATTGATTAGTGAAAGAAAGATAAAAAAAGTTTGTGGTTTGTAGTTGGTGGTTTGTGGTTGGGCGTAAAAAGCAGCGATTGTCCTTTCCAAAATAAAAAAGGTTTCCTTCAGCGAAAGAAACCTTCCAATAGCACGACAACTACAAACCACGAACTACAAACCACGAACTATTTCTTCTCGTCATACTTCTCCGCTGCGGCCTGTGCTTTTTTGAAGTCGAGCACGACGCCGTTGATGCAGTAGCGGAGGCCGGTGGGCGGCGGGCCGTCTTCAAAAACGTGGCCCAGGTGGGCTTTGCAGCGGCCACACTGCACTTCGGTGCGGCTCATGCCGTGGCTGTGATCCGGCGTATAGATAATGCTGCTTTTGCTGACGGGCTGGTAAAAGCTGGGCCAGCCGCAGCCGCTTTCAAACTTCGTATCGCTGACAAAGAGGGCGTTGCCGCAGGCGGCGCAGTAGTAGGTGCCCTTATCGTTCAGGGTTTCGAAGGGGCTGCTCCAGGGCCGTTCGGTACCCTTCTGGCGGGCAATCTGGTAGACCTCTTTGGGCAGGATCTTCTTCCATTCGTCCTCGCTGATATTCACGGCCGATGTATCCGTGTTGGAATAATACGGGTTGTTTTTGTTGGCTTCTTCCATCTTGTTGTTTTTTGTTGATTGGGAATAGGTGCACCCCAGCAAGCTCAGTGCCAGCAGTACTAACAAAGAAATGTGTTTCATTGAATGGTTCCTCCTGCCAAATGTACGATACCTGGCCTGGCGGCGGTTTTAAAAGAAATGTGAAGACATCCTGCCCGATCCGGGTTCGGAAAATGAACTATATTTGTTACCCTTAGCTATAAATATTATGTTTAATTTAATTCTTTTTGGCCCTCCCGGCAGCGGAAAAGGCACACAATCGGAAAATATTGTAAAAAAGTTTGGCTTAACCCATCTTTCCACCGGCGACCTGCTGCGCCGTGAGATCGGCTCACAAACGCCCCTGGGCCTGGAAGCCAAAAAGTTCATTGATAAAGGTCAGCTGGTACCCAACGAAGTGGTGATCGGCATGATCGATTCCTGCCTGCAGCAGAATTCCGAAGCCAAGGGCTTCCTGTTCGACGGCTTTCCCCGTACGGTCGCCCAGGCCCAGGCGCTGGACAAGCTGCTGGCCCTGCGCAAATCTTCCATCTCCAAAGTGCTGGCCCTGGAAGTAAGCGAAGAAGAGCTGATCAAACGCCTGCTGAAACGCGGCGAAACTTCCGGCCGCACCGACGACACCAACGAAGAGGTGATCCGCAAGCGCCTGGGCGTATACAAGGCGGAGACCGAGGCGGTAGGCACCCACTACGCCGAAAAAGGAAAATTCCAGTCCATCCAGGGCGAAGGCTCCATTGACGACATCTTTGCCGCCCTCAGCAACGCCATCGAAGCCGAAATGACGGCCCAGCAATCGGTAGCCGAGTAGTCCGAAAGTCCGAAAGCATTTTTCCTGATCCTGAAAAGGCGCTACAGTTTGGAACAAGGAGGTTTCAGGCTGTAGCGCCTTTTTCTTTCAACGGCAGGTTCTTCCGCACTGTTCTCCCCGGCTTTTCTCCTTCCAGACTTTACTTCCATTTCTTATATATTTAAGGTAAACTTGTAGTCCTAATTTACCGTTATGGATACAAGTAAAGAAAGCTTCCTGCGGCATCAGTTCCTCCCCCTTTTAGAACGGGTGCCTTCCGATACTCCGCCTGCCTGGGGCAAGATGACCCTGCAGCAAATGATCGAGCATTTTTCCGACAGCGTCCGCATCGCCTCGGGCCGCTCCCAGCACCAGAAGGTGCTTACCCCCGAAGAAAAGCTGCCGAAGATGCAGGAGTTCCTGATGAGCAACAAGCCCTTCCGGGAAAACACCATGAACCCGCTGGTGCCCGAAGTGCCCGCCCCCGTACGCAACGCCTCGGAAGAGGACGCCCTGGCCGAACTGCAGGAGGAACTGCACCACTTCTTCGACGTATTCGAAGCCAACGAACACCTGCTCACCATCAACCCCCTCTTCGGCCCTCTCAACTTCCAGATGAACATCCAGTTGCTGTACAAACATGCCCGGCACCACTTGCGACAATTCGGCGTCGACCTCCAGGATGACCGGCCCCAAAAGGCAACCATCTCCCATAAACAATAAGGCGTCCCGGAATTAGTTAATGGGTTAATGGGGTATAGGGGCGGAACGGCCCCTGGTTATCAACCTTAAACGAACCATGCTATACTTTACAAGGGATAAATTAGTGAGTTCTGGTTATCAAAGAATTGGAACTTTAATGGCATTAATGTTTTAAGTT
>NZ_JBBBEI010000039.1:0-41552 GCF_037132455.1 Huijunlia imazamoxiresistens
AAGCTTTGCCGTTGGCATCCCTTCCGGTGACTTTTATTACCCAATTCCCCACACGCACATCTTTCGGATCTAACATAGCTTTCCTTTTAATTTTTTTGTAAGCCCATTATTATGCACCGCCCCTTCCGTCCCTGCCGCTTCTGCGGGCAGTGGCTGTTAAAGCCGCAGGACCGTATGCTCAAAAGTAAAACTGGTCCGGCACTGCTCGCTGGTGCCGGTGATGGGAGCCGCTCCTTCCGGGGTAGGTGTACAGGCAAGTGGCAGGTGTCCTTCACCCGCCAGCAGGCCGGAGGTGGGGTCCAGACCGATCCAGCCGCCACCGGGAAGGAAGACCTCTGCCCAGGCATGCAACGCTGCCGAATCCGATTGCACGCTTCCGGGCTCTTCTCCAGCGCCGGCCAGTTGCACCAGGTAGCCGGAAACGAAACGGGCGGCAAGGCCCAGGTGCCTCAGTACCTGCACCAGCAGCCAGGCGCTGTCCCTGCAGGAGCCCGAGCCTTTTTCTAGCGTCTCTTCGCAGTTTTGAACCCCTTCCTCCAAACGGACCGTATAAGAAACAGCGCGGTGAACCCGGGTATTGATCAGTAACAGGAAATCAATGATTCCCTGAACCGGACGGTCTGTTTCCTGGAGCCATTGTTCCAAAAGGGGGCCCTTGTCGACGATTTCAAGGTAGGGACCCAGGTCTTTTTTCAGTGAGGCCTCGTAGGCAAAGGGGAAACTTCCGGCATATTCCTCCAGGAAAAAATCGAACGGATTCACCGGCGCCAGGTCGCCAACGATCTTTACGTCAACAGCTAATTCTGTTGTTGGTCCGGTAAAATCCACGCGGGCCAGGAAGTTGCCAAAAGGATCCTGCTGCCAGTGCAGGCGGTGGTTCGCTGGCCTTACCGCCAGCGAATAAATCGCAACGGGCATGCGGCAGTGGGCAACCGGCTTCAGCCGGAAGTAATGGGTGGTAAGATATACGGGACGCTCGTATTGGTAATGGGTCTGGTGCCGGATCAGTATTCTGTTGGCCATATTTTTTATTTCGGCTTGCCTTGTTTTGCGGAAGGCTGCCCCCGAAGCTAATCAAACTTCCGGCCCCACTTCCCGTGCACCGGTTTTTCTCCCTGGTATTTAGGGAACCGATCGTTTAAACCGGCACCATACCCGGAACAAAAAAGCCCTGGCATACCAGGGCTTTGTATTCAATTGGAAGAAGTTGTTTTACCACCTGCTTTTGCTGAAACCGCCGCTGCGTGCAGGCTGATTCTCTTTGGGTTTGGCTTCCACGACTTTTATGGTTCGGCCATCCACGCTGCCGCCATCCAGTTCTGCTATGGCCTTTTGAGCGGCTGCTTTATCGGACATTTCTACAAACCCGAAGCCACGGCTGCGGCCGGTTTCCCGGTCCGTAATTACTTTGGCAGAAGTTACTTCGCCATAATCGGCAAAAAATTCTCTTAAATCTTCATCCTGAATGTTAAAGCTTAAATTGGAAACGTAAATGTTCATTTGTTTTCTTTTGAAAAAATGGAATAATGTGAGACGAGGCAAAAGTGTAAAGAAAACTAACGAGGAAGAAAATTTACCAGATTAATTACTTACTAAATGCGAGGCTCAGATTGACCCCTCAAAGATGGGACAAAAATTGCTGCCTTACTGTTAAGGGTTTAATAATCCTATAATTCCGGAAATATTGATGCCTGCCAGGTAGGGATCCAGCAGGTCGGTGGAGGTAAACGACCGGATGCGGGTGATGTCGTACTGTTCCTTATCACGGTACACCTCGACGTAAAACCCATCGATCTGGAATAATAATACCAGCTCACGATCATCCTCCCGGTGGGCTAGCCGCACGGCTTCGGCAAGTAAGCGGGCCTTTTCCTCCTCGCGCAACGCGTTAAACTCAAACAGGGTCATGCTTTCCTCCGGGATTTAGTGAATAGCGAAAGGTCTTTTGGTCCTTACCTCGCTGTAGGGCGACTGGCCGGGAGCCGGGCCCGGCATCCTTTCTCCCGAAAGACTGTGCCAATATGCTTTTTGCCGGGTGCCGGAAGCCCGATTGGAACCTGGTTTACGACATTATCGTCCGGCTATTGAAAAAAAGCCTACATTACAGCCCTCCAAAAGCCTTTTGTAATCATTCCTTTAGTTAGTTACCTGTCCCTATAACGCCTGAAGTGCTGGCAGGATACGGTTTTGCTTTTCATGATTACTTCAGGATCTGCCAGAAAAATAAACCGGTGCGGAACCTGTATTTCCTATTGAAAGGAAGGTACTGAAGATCATAGAATAAAAGATTTCTTGTTTTGGTGCGGCATGGGCTGCAATTAAATTTCATTTATGGCAAAAATTTTTACGGTTGAATTCCTTTATCAAGGTACTCCTACCTCTGCATTGGTAAGCGTAGGGGAGAAAGGGCAGGACCCCTGGTTTCATATAAGATTCCATGACGAGGCGTTGGACAGGCTGCTGCAAACAGGTCATCTCAGGTATGCAGGCATTAACGGCTACAGGAACACCGGGGCTTATAACAGAGCAGGCGCAAAAGAGTTGTTGGAATCCTTGGGAATGGAGATAGAAAGCTATCTGATCCGGGAAAAAACCATTGATGCTTCTACCAGATGACGCAACCATCCGAAGGACTTTCCTTGTTGTTGGTGACGAGAAACGCACGGGTACACCCGGTCGCAAGCGGCCGGTACCAGCGACAGGAAATAGCCATAATCCTGTACGATGGTGGTGCCGTCCGAGTGCTTTACCGTCCATAGCCCGGCGGTACCGTCATCTGGGCACCGGGCAGCACAATGCCGGTGATCCGGTTGAGCACCTGCGGCAACAGGCCGCGGACTACCGGCGACATATGCCACACAATAAAGATGGGCGTGCTGCAATCAGCCGGCAGTCCGGCTATTATTTTCCGCAACGCTTCAAAACCACCGGCCGATCGGGATGCGTAGCTGCAGGGGGGCGGTTCGTGGCGGCCTGCAGCGCATACGTACTTCTGTTCCGGTGTTCCTCAGCACCTGCGATAAAACACTTTATCTATTCGTTGGCAAATATCCGCTGGTTATTGCCTACCTTCATTGCATCAATTTGAGCCTCGCATCAGTAACTCGTTAATTATTCTGCTCCCTGCACCTTAGTTAGTCTCTTACTCTTTGCCTTCCTCAGACCTATTTACTTCTTAAACAGAAAGCATGAACATTTATGTATCGAACTTAAGCTTCAACGTACAGGATGAAGACTTAAGAAAACTCTTTACTTCCTTTGGTGAAGTTGCCTCCGCGAAGGTCATTACGGACAAGCTCAGCGGGCAATCCAGGGGATTCGGGTTTGTGGAAATGGCAGAGGCCACCGCCGGCCAGGAAGCCATTGCCGAACTGAATAACGGCCTCATGGACGGCCGCAACATTAAAGTGGCCGAGGCCCGCCCGAAAGAAGACAGGCCTGCCCGCACCAACAGCCCTTTCCGCAGCGATTCCGGTGGCGACTACAAGAAAAGCAGGTGGTAGTATCCTTTTGAGCAAAGTCCTCCGGCAACGGGGGGCTTTTTATTTGCAGCTACAGGTACCGCCCCGGGCCCTGCAGTGGGTATCCAAAGAAAATTCTGCCCCCAATTTTTATGGGCAGAACTATCCATAATTAAAAAGAAAGAATGGCCAAATCAAAAGCAACCTATTCCAAGAAGGAAAAAGAGAGAAAACGCCAAAAGCAGCGCGAAGATAAAAAAGAGAAGATGCTGCAGCGCAAAGCGAATGCGTCAAAGGGAAAGTCGCTGGACGACATGCTGGCTTACATTGATGAGAACGGAAACCTCAGCGCTACACCTCCCGATGGCACCAAAAAAAGAATCTTTAATGCGGAAGATATCCAGATCAGCGTTCCCAAATACGAAGCGCCCGAAGAGGCGGACCTGACACGCAAAGGCGTGGTCAGCTATTTTAATGAAAGCAAGGGCTTTGGATTTATCAGCGACGTGCAATCCGGGGACCGCATATTCGTACACGTCAACCAGCTCCAGGAACGGATCTCGGAAAACGACAGGGTCACTTTCGAAACAGAAAAGGGCCCCCGTGGCCTGAATGCCGTCAATGTGAAGAAACGGGCGGCATAGCCACCGGAGGCATAAAGCCGGGCAAACATCAATTTCTTCACCATCCTTCACGCCCTGTACGGCATCATCGATACCGGTCAGTAAATATGGCCGGCTGCAACAAATTTAATATGGCAAAAGTCACCTTTAATAATTCCAACAGCCAGTTCTTCCTGTCGCTGAAGCAATCCGTTGAACGCTATTTTAAGGCCAACGGCTTAAAAAAGACCGGGAACTGGCGCCTGTATGCCAAGACCCTTATTTTAATACCCCTGGCCATGGGCCTTTATATCACTTTATTGGCAGCGTCCCTCCCTGCGGCAGTCAGCCTTCCGCTCTGCGCTTTGCTGGGCTTCGTCCTGGCCTGCATCGGGTTCAATGTCATGCATGATGCCTGCCATGGGAGCTATTCGGGCCGCAAATGGATGAACCAATTACTGGGTCTCAGCCTGAACGCCATTGGCGGCAATGCCTTTTTCTGGAAACAGAAACACAATATCCTGCACCACACCTATACCAATATCGAAGGCGCAGATGATGATATTGCCCAAAGCAAGCTGTTGCGCCAGAGCCCTACCCAGCCCTGGAGGCCGGTACACCGTTACCAGCACCTGTACCTTCCCCTGGCGTATTCATTCACCCTTTTTATGTGGGTGAGCGTGCGGGACTTTAAAAAATATTTTACCCGCAGGATCCACAATACGCCGCTGCAGCCCATGGATCGGAACGAACATATAACCTTCTGGGCCAGCAAGGTGCTGTACGTGGTTTTTTACATCCTCCTCCCCGTGCTTTGCGTGGGCCCCCTGGCCTGGCTTAACGGCTACCTGATCATGGGCATTACAACGGGCATTGTCACCTCGTATGTTTTCCAGTTGGCACATGCGGTGGAAGGGCCGGAGTTTGACTCGGTAGGAATGGATGACAAAACGATCCAGACCGAATGGGCCATACACCAGATAAAGACCACGGCCAACTTTGCACCCAAAAATAAACTCATTACCTGGCTGGCCGGGGGATTGAACTTCCAGGTGGAACACCACTTGTTTCCCCGCATCAGCCATATACATTACCCGGCTTTAAGTACCATCGTACAGGAACACTGCCGGAAGTTCCACCTGCCTTACCATTGTTTTCCCGACCTCGCAACGGCCCTTGCCTCCCATGTTCGTACCATGAAGCTACTGGGTCGAAATAGCGGGTAGCGGCACGGTTCCTTGTTCCTCTTTTTCATCCCTCATCCTTATAAAATGAACCACTACATCATCGCTATAGGCGGATCGGCGGGCTGCCTGGAAGCCTTAACGGCTTTTTTTGAGCAAAGCGTTTCCGGCCCTGCATCCTACGTGATCTTGCGGCATCTGCCCCAAAACTACCAGAGCCAGCTCAAGTCGATCCTGGAACGGTATACAGGGCTGCCCATCGTGGAGGTGGACCGGGCCATGCCGTTGCAGGCGGGCACCATATACATCGGTCCCTGCCATAAGGACCTGGTCATCTTTGAAGGGGCGCTGCAACTGGTAGCGAAAGAGGGCACAGACCGGGGCTTCCCGTCCTCCATTGACCTTTTCTTCCAGTCGCTGGCCGCTATGGACATCGACAAAAGGGCCATTGCCATTGTGCTTTCCGGGGCGGGGTGGGATGGCACCAAGGGAACCGGGTGGATTAAACAAGCCGGCGGATTGGTGATCGCCCAGGCGCCCTCCTCCTGTATCCACCGCTCCATGCCGGAGCATGCCATAGAAGGCGGCCATGTGGACCATATAGAAGTTCCCGGCGAAATACCTTGGGTTATCCGGGATTATATGCGGCGAACGGGGTAGATAGAGAATTTTGCCACCCCAAGGCCGGGGTTCCCTTCACCACCTGAGCGTGCATTACGGATCAAAGGCGGGAAAAACGGCATTCCGTACCTCAAGCCGCCACTTGTGTAATTCCGGCTACCTGGATCAGGTTGCGACGGGGCACTTTGCCTGTTGAAAGAAGGACCTTGGAAAGCCCCCCTTTAAAGGGTAAATTGAACCTTTTAATGAAAAAAGCATGGAGTTACTCATGTATTTAGAGGGAAGGCAGGTGGATTCGGTTTCCTTTCCGATGAAGAAAGGCTGCAGTATCAGTGGTGCTATATCCGTGCTGGAGGGCCGCAACAGGGGGATAGGGGAAGCTGTAGGCTTCCCGCAATTTAGGTCCACTTTCGGGCACCGATTCTTGGTTGGTTTCCAGGGATATCCTCATCCCTTTATCCGCTGCTGCAGCTTTTGTGAGCCGCACACCTGCCCTGTAGGGGCCTGCCGGCCGGGGTGTTTGGCTTCCTATCCTTCTTGTTTTTTTATCGGCTTATTATTTGGTTGATAATCAGTTGTTTATTTGTTGATGAATTTTGAACCTAAAATAGGTCAAATAAAGAACCTGTTTTTTTGTGACTTCGGTAGGTTTGTTCCGCTGACTATAAGAAAATAGTACAGGAATCTAATGAAATATTACATTTTTCCGCAACCTCAGGCTTTATAATTTTATTGACTCAATCAGGGGGGAATAATCGGCGCATCAATAGCTGTAAGGGATTCTCTCCGGCTGTTTCCTCTTCCGGTACCCTGTTTTCAACTGCCGGATACCAGAACCCACTTCAAGCAAAGATCGCTTGCCGCGCTCCCATGCTGACATCCCGGAAGGTTTTCCGCAGTAAGTGGAAAAGCCCTGAAGGGAGTTTATAATTGTTTCTGCGGAAAGCTCTGCTATTATACCGAAGAAGGGGAAATGTCCTGGTTGCCGTGATGGAATTGAACGCTTTAGTTGCTTTTTGCTTAGCGATTACTTTTAGGCTTATGCGAACACGCCATACTGATAAAAAACCTGCCGCAAAGATCCTGGATCCGGCCCGCCGCCCCCTCACCCCTGAGGCGGTGGAAAGGCCGTCCGTCCATCTGTGGCATGTATACTTCCAGCCCGGAGGCAACCGGCATCCCCGTTATCATACATCTTTTTCGACCGCCTGCCCGCCGAAGCGGTCGGCCTGTACCTTGTATTCCGGAATGAATGAGGCACACACTTATCCGACGCTACCTACAGCAGTTATAAACCCACTACATTAGATAAATGAAAAAAAAAGAACGTGTAACACTGGCTACCGCACCAGTAGATGGCGATAGCCTCGTTATGATGAAAATGACGGCTCCGCCTGAATCTCAAAAAATACGAACGAAAATGAAAAGACCTTTTCAGAATGCCACAGCAAGCTTGCTGCTGCTTGCTTTTTTAAGCCCCGGTATAGGTGCCAAAGCACAAAGTGCCGCGCAACCGGAACCCGGGCAAATACCGCCGCACCCACCCCGGCTGCCGGAAGCCGTTATTCCTGCGTTTCCCGGTGCATGGGGAGGCGGAATGTTTACCACCGGAGGACGTGGAGGCAAAGTCATTGCGGTAACAAATCTCAACGATAGTGGTCCCGGAAGTCTTCGTGCTGCTTTGGAAGCAAAAGGTCCCCGTATTGTCGTATTTCGTGTGGCAGGCACCCTAAAGGTGAGTGAGGATCTTAATATCAGCAATCCCGACATTACCATTGCAGGTCAATCCGCACCCGGCGATGGTATTTGTATTGCCGGCACACTTAATATCAACACGTATAATGTAATCATCCGCCACTTACGTGTGCGCCGTGGCGTTCCTTCCGGGGGACAAGGCGATGATAACATAGGCGGATATCCGCAACATCACGTCATCATCGACCATTGTTCTACCAGCTGGGGTATGGATGAAAATATGTCGATTTACCGGACCATGCGCCCCTCACTGGATGGGAAAACACAGATAAAAGATCCCGTAGAGCATGTAACCGTTCAATGGTCTATTTCCAGCGAAGCTCTGGATGCCAAAGGGCATGCTTTCGGTGGCACCTGGGGCGGAAACCCTTCAACCTTCCATCACAACCTTTTCGCCAGCAATACGGCCAGGAATCCTTCCATAGGCATGTCGGGCCCCTTTGATTTCCGCAACAATGTGGTTTTCAACTGGCGGCACCGTTCTGTAGATGGCGGCGATGAAACTTCTGAAATCAATTTCATCAACAATTATTTCAAACCCGGGCCCGCAACCAATGAAAACATGCGGTACGTTTTTGCCCGCATTGAAGAGCGCAGCATGTACTCACCCGGCAGTGCCTGGAAGGAAGGCGAGTGGTACCCTAAAGCCGCCAATCGTCCCGGCAAATGGTATGTTGCCGGAAACATCCTGCATGGCAATGAAGAGGTGACCAAGAACAACTGGGCGGGTATGCGCGGACCGGAGAACCTTGCCCGTGTGAATACTGCATTCGTAGGATGGCCGGTGTCGCCCCACCAAACTGCCAGCGCCGCTTACGAGTCGGTACTGGCAAAGGCCGGTGCTACCTTACCCAAGCGTGATGCGGTGGACAGCCGGGTGACAGAAATGGTACGCACCGGGAAACCTATGACGGCTACTGGTATCATTAAAGACATAACGGAAGTGGGCGGTTATCCCAACCTTACCTTCAATCCTGCCCAGGTACCTGTCGATAGCGACGGGGATGGCATGCCGGACCAATGGGAGACCAAGCATAAACTGAATCCTAAAGATGCCTCAGATGGCGCCAAGGATACCGACGGCGACGGCTATACAAACATTGAAGAATTCCTGAATGGCACCAATCCCCAGGAAAATGTCAATTACCGTAACCTCGGCAACAACATCGATTCGATCAGTTGAGCAGGTTGTAGGGAAAAATACAGGTCAAATAACAAGCTTTGAGGCACCCGCTTCATTCTGATAAAAAGCCAGAGTCTGAAAGACTCTGGCTTTTTACGATAGATGCAACAAGGTTTTCCCTACTTCACTAACCGGATATTTGGGCGTGGCGCTTTCTTCATATCCTCGCCGAGATAAAAGCTTAAATGGGGCGGCTGGTTATAAGCAACATTCTGCCAGGCAATGCTCAATCGGTATTGCGGGTCGTGCATCAGCGTATACAAACGGCGAGTAGTAGGAATAACGGTCGTATAAACGCGGAGTTCGTTCGGGCCGGCGCTCAGAACGATCTCTTCCCGCCAGTCGCCGAAAAGATCGGCCGTCAGGTTCGGATTGCCCCTGCCGTTGCCCCTTTCTCCGCCGGGCGGGCTCCAGATAGTGCCGCTTTTGTATTTATGGACCCGGTTGCCGCCCATCAGCTCCCGGGTCAAATCACCATCCCACCAAATTAACCAGGAACCGCCTGTCGGCGCAGGACCGATTTTTTCTCCTTTCATCGAATATAATCCCCCGGAGCCCGACCACCACATCTCGGCGCCCGGATTTTTCGGGTCTATATTTTCCGCCGTTCCCCCTCCCACATCGGTGTCTATCGAACCCTTAAAATAGACTTCTCCTGTGCGGGCACTGTAAACCGTCACCCCGGGGCCGGCACCGGCAACATAGCCGGAGTCGCTTTTGGAATGGTCTTCTATTTCATGGGGACCAAATACTTCGAGCCCGGGTTTCGCCGGATCGAGGTCGCTTACATGCAACGCATCCCCATGCCGGAAGCCGGTGGAAAACAATCCCTTGCCATTGTCATCGACGACCATCGAGCCGTATACAATTTCGTCTTTCCCGTCGTTGTCCACGTCGGTAACCGTCAGGTTGTGGTTGCCCTGGCCCGAGAAGGGGTTTTTGCCGTCTTTCGTATCAAACACCCAACGGGAGGTGAGCTTGCCCCCCCGGTAGTCCCAGGCGGCCAGGACGGTTCTGCCGTAATAGCCCCGGCACATGACGACACTGGGTAATTTGCCGTCGAGGAACGCCGCACAGGCAAGAAAGCGGTCTACCCGGTTCCCAGTGTTATCGTTGCCCCCGTTGCCCCCGGGGCCGCCCCAGCCATCGGTAGGATAGCGGGAAGGAATATAATTCGTAGTGGCCATGGCCGCACCGGTCTCGCCGTTGAAGATGGTAAAATACTCCGGTCCGTCCAGCACCTTGCCCAGTGTCCGGGCTTCCTTGCTTCGGTAGTCTTTGGTCGAATCGCCCATCACTTTTCCTTTACCGTCTATGGTGCCGTCTGCAGTTTTCATGGCTACTTCGGCCTTGCCGTCGCCATCCAGGTCCATCACAATGAACTGGGTATAGTGTTCGCCCTCCCGGATGTTCCGGCCCAGGTTAATGGTCCACAGCAGGGTTCCATCCATCTTATAGGCCTGGACCACCGGTTGGTCCGTGACGCCGTTAAAGGAGTTGTCCAGGCCTTTACCTACCTGGTGCAGCACCAGCTCGTACGCGCCGTCGCCATCCAGGTCTCCCGCAGAAGCATCATGAGGCCGGTAACCGGTTGGTGTCTGCAGTGGAATGGAAAGGTATTGGCGAACGGGTGCATTCGCCGGAAGCATAAACGGCTTGGTACCGCCGGTTTCCCGGCCCTTCTCGATAGGGGTTACGGTATACGCGGTCGTTTGGGTCAGGTCTGCCTTGGTGTCGATGAAGTTCGTTCCTGCCGTTAGGGGCTGCGCATTTAATTTGACCGGCTTCCCACCACCGCTTGTCCGGTATATATTGAAGCCCAGGTTTTCGGGCTCGGTACCCAACAAGCGCCAACTGACAAAAACGGAATCCGCGGCCTGGCGAACCGCTACCACCCCGCGGTCGAGGTTTTCCATAAGGCGCTGGGCCTGCACCGATGTGGTTAGTAAAGGGAAGAGTAAAGAAAGGAATAGTAACCTTGAGTGATTGAAAGCGGCAAGCATCATTTGAAGCGTATTATAGGGAAAGATAAATGGGTCCGTTAGCGTTTCCATCCTGTAGTGTCCTGATAATCAGACGCTACCAAACTGGTGTAGGTTACGTGCATTCAGATGGTTTGAATTCGTAACGTTTCTTCTTTTGGAATATGTGGTTCCGCGTATGTCTGCATACGTGAAGCATCCTAAACGTTACTTTTTCCCGTCCGGGAGCGACACTGCGGAAAGGGAAAAATCAAAGGCCCGCCATGCCGGAAATATTGATGCCTTCCAGGTAGGGTTCCAGCAGGTCTGTCGAGGAAAAAGGATGGATGCGGGTAATTTCGTACTGTTCTTTTTCGCGGTACGCCTCCACATAGAAAGCCTCCACCTGGAACAATAAGATCAAATGCCGGTCGTCCTCACGATGGGCCAGCTTTACGGACCCTGCAAGAATATCGGCCTTTTCCTCCTCGCTGAATGCACTGAATTCATATAGGGTCATGCTTACCTCCGTGTTTTCGTCTCCAGGCGGCTGCCGCTGCGGGTAATGCCCTGCCGGGGTATGGCAGCCGGCGGGCGCTTCCCCGAACAGGCAATTGCCAGCTCATCAGGCGCTTCAGGTGCAGCCACCTGGTTTCTTTGCCAAAAAAGACCATGCCATTTTACTTTACCAAAGGCAAATGATAAGAGGCATTTTTGTATCGGAAGGTATTCCTTTCCCTGTCTCCGGGAGCTGGATAGAGGAACGGGGGAAATTGCTGCCTGCTGTCCCGGAAGGCAGGAGCAGCATCAGCGGGTATTACAGCACGGTGATTTTGGTGGGGTGGCTCAGCTTGTAGTCCGTCGTTTTCTGGTCTATGCCGATGCGCCTGTTGACATAGCCCTTGGTGTAGGCTTTCACCCGGGCTTCAAATTCCACTACCACGCCAGCTGTCAGCGTGCAGGCCTGAAACCCCTGGGTGTAGGCAAACCATACGTGGTCGGTCACCAGCTTCCCGGTATCGGCCTCTGCAACTTTGGTGAGCAAGAGCGTGGGCTCCGAATGGCCTTTGTAGTTGACCTTTGATCCAAAGCGGCTGAACACCGCCCGGAACCGCCTGCGTTCCCCCTCACTATTGGAAAGCTCCTTTCTCATGCCCTAAATAAACGGTTTTTTCAGGTGTGGCCCTGACTTGGTTTTCCCCATTTGTCATAAATTGTTTCCGGAAGTAAATATGGAGGAAGAATGATCGTCATTATTCCTGCTGCCAGACGGATCTGCTCCACGGTCAGAATACATTTTTCAGCGTCCCAGTGGTGCCGGGAGCATAGCGTGGCGCCATTGTCCAGGTAGTAACCGCCATCCGCAAACAGCTTCCGGTCTAAAATATGGTGAGCGTCCACGCCGGGTTCCCCGCAGATCACGCATTTATGGTGGTCCCGTTGAAAGACTGCCTCCCGGAACTGATCCCTTGTCAGCAATACCGGCTGTTTATTTTTTTTCCACCTGGCGTTCATGTACCAAAGTTCCTGATTCCCGGCTTACTTCCTGGCAGGAGGTATATCTTTAAGCCCCGTTTTATACTATCAGTTTCATTGCTGTTATTATGAAAGAAAAGCGTTTCCTTTTAACGGCCGGCTTACCGGCAAAGCTGCCCTGTGTTTTATTTGCTTCCTGCTGCCCGGGCGCAGCGAAGTGTTCCGGATTTTGACAAAGGCTGGCGGTTTTCCCGGGCGATGCTTCCGTAGCTATAGCGGCGGTTCCGGCCGGAGCCCGGGTGCAATAAATAAACCCCGGAACGAAATAAAACCCCGGAACGGGGTTTCTGGCTATTTTTGTCCCTTATGACGCAATAAGACATGGATTACGCTGCTCTGGACGATAAACGGTTACTTGAATTGCTGCAGGAAGAAAACGAACGGGCCTATGGGGAACTGTACCGGCGGTACTGGGAAAAAATCTATTCCCAGGCCCTGGCCTGGCTGAAATCGCCGGAGGCGGCACAGGATATCGTCCAGGATGTTTTTTTGAAAATATGGACCCATAAAGAAACCCTGCTCCAGGTCCGCGAGTTCCGCCCCTACCTGCTGGTGTCCGCCCGGAACCTTATTATCAGCAGCCTGCGCACAAACGTTTTTCATGCCTATCTGGACCCCGAAGCGCCCCTGGAAGAAGAGGTGCTGCTGCCCGAAAAACAGCTTTCCTTCAAGGAATCGGTACAACTGCTGCACCAGGCTATCGAACAGCTGCCTCCCCAGCAGCAACGGGCTTACCAGCTCAGCCGCCAGCAGGGCATGCGCTATGAAGACATTGCCCGGGAAATGCAGATTTCCAAGCTGACCGTCCGGGTGCACATATCGAAAGCCATAAACTTTATACGTAAATACCTGGAAAAAAATTATGTTTCCCTTTTGGCAATAGAACTTCTGCTGCTTTCAAAAAAATCTTGAAAATATTTTTTCCCCGACTAGTACTCTTGATGAGCTGCTGCGTCCTTAATAAAGACGCCCTTCTTAACCGGAATGTATGGACCCCAAATTTAAAGAACTCGTTGCCCGGCACCTGAATGCTACGCTCCTGGAAGAGGAGCAGCAGGAGTTCGCCCAGCTGTTGCGGGATCCTGAAAACCTGTTGTACCTGGCTGCTGAACTGGATGCACGGTTTCAGGAGGAAGGAGGGCTGGACCGGGCAGAAGCGGAGACCGGGGCGTTGATCTATCAAAAGATACAGCAACAGTTGCAGGCCGGCCGGCAGCCGGCACCGGAAACCGAAGCGCCCCTGGCAGTGCCCCTGGAAGGAGGGCACCGAAGCCGGTTCCTGTGGGTGGCGGTTGCTGCCGCTGTGCTCCTGCTGGTGGCTGCGGCCCTGCTGTGGCAGCGCAACGAACCGGTACAGCCGCCAATGGCCGTACAAAAGGAACAAAAGGCTTCCGGCGGCGCCCTGGCGGTTATCCGGCACGAGCGGAATACCTCGGGAGCAGCAAAAAAGATCCAACTGCCGGATGGCTCGGTGGTGGTGCTGGAAGATAAAGGCGAACTGACGTATGGGGATCCCTGGGGCGCTACCCGGGATATCACCTTAAGCGGGAAAGCCCGCTTTACCGTGACGAAAGATCCCGGCCGGCCGTTTACGGTCACCAGCGGCGCGGTTGCGACCACCGCCCTGGGTACTGAATTTTCCGTAACGGCATTCAAACACGTCCCCGGGACCGTAGTGGTGCGGTTGTACGAAGGCCGTGTAGTGGTGAGAGCGGTGAACCGGGCCAACAAAAAGATGAGAAAGGAGGTGTACCTGCTGCCGGGCCAGGAGTTTGTTTACGGAGCGGTCCTACAGGTAAAGGCATTCGAGGAGCGCCGGGAGGCGGCGGAAGAGAGTACCAGCGAAGCGCTTTCCCCGGAAAGTCCTTCCCTGCCGCAAAATGCGGAAGGTTCCTGGTACATGTTCAACAATCAGTCGCTGGAAGATGTTTTCCATCAACTGGCCGCCCTGTACAATGCAAAGATCATTTTTACCAAAAAGGATGTAACGAATATTTATTTCACGGGCAGGTACAGCAAGTCGGATTCCCTGGAAACGATCCTGAAACGAATAGGTATCCTGCACGATCTGAAGATTACCAAACAAGATACTGCATTCCTTATCAGTAAGTAAGAGCTGATAGATGCCTGCGCCTCCTCCGGGGGTGACTCATCAGATATACTGATAGGGACTGCCGATGATTTGTCAACACAATTGTAAGCCATATGAAATGTACGCAATCCCAAACCAGGGCGGCCTTTCTTGCCCTGTTCTCACTTGCGCTGGTCCATCAGCCCTTTACTTCCCGGGCCCAGCAAAACCTCAGTGTCGTAAAAGGCATTGTGCACGGCGACAGCCGGCAAAACCTGCCCGGCGTGTCGGTCATCATCCGCAACAGCCAAAACAATTTTACCACCGGAACAAAAACGGATAGCGCCGGTGTGTTTACGGTGCAGGTTCCGGCGGGAGGCCCCTACAGGTTTTCCTTTTCCAGCGTGGGCTATGAGGCGCAGACCTTATCGGGTTATAACCTCAAAGGCGGCACCACCTTTTCCCTGGATGTAGGGCTGAAGACCCTTGCCGGTTCCCTGGACCAGGTGGTCGTGGTGGGTTATGGCACGCAACGCAAAAGCGACCTGACCGGCTCCGTTACCCAGCTGAAAAGCAAGGAGATCAATTCGGTGGCTACTTCCAACGTTGCCGATGCCCTGCAGGGACGGGCGGCCGGTGTTTCCATTATGACCAATAACGCCCCGGGCAGCCGGCCTAAAATACGGGTCCGGGGTACGGGTTCCATTAATGCCTCCAACGATCCGCTGATCGTGGTGGATGGATTCCCGCTGGAGAACGCCTCCCTGAATGATTTCAATTCCGGTGATATCGCCTCCATTGAAGTATTGAAGGATGCTTCTTCCACGGCCATTTATGGTTCCAGGGGCGCCAATGGCGTCATCATGATCACGACGAAGTCCGGGGCCGCCAATCGCAATAACGTTTCCGTTTCCTCTTATTACGGGGTGCAAACGCCTTCCCGCCTGGTGAAACTGCCCAACCGGGAGGCGTTCATCGACTTCATCAATGCGGCCTATACCAATACGGTGAACAAGCCGGTGTATACCACCGCCAACCCGGCCCCGGCGTACAACGAAGACTGGCAGGAGGCTCTGATCAAAGACAAGGCTCCCATTCAAAACCATACGGTCAGCTTCAGCGGCGGTACATCGAAAACAAAGTACCTGTTATCCGGCGGTATCTTTTCGCAGGATGGATTATTGCTGGAATCGGGCTTTAAACGATACACGGTACGAACAAACCTCGAACACAGTGCCGCTTCGTGGCTGACGATCGGCACCCACCTGCAGGTAAACCGGTCGGTCCAGGAGACCTTTGATCCCGGTATCGAAAATATCTTCCGGTACGGATGGCCCACCATGCCCGTACGGAAGGCGGATGGTTCGTTTTATTATGCGGCCGATGATGCGGTACACCGTCCGTATGTGGAAGGCCGGTGGAACCCGGTGGCGGATGCCGGCCAGATCAGCAATGAGACCGGCACCAACCGGGTGATCGGGGACGTGTACGCCAACTTCAAACTGGGAAAGCACCTGAGCTTTAAAACCAATTTCGGGACGGATTTCAGTGATGCCAAGCAATATTATTTTGCCACTTCCAAATCCACCACCGGCTGGAACAATAAAGGCAGCGGCCGGCAAACCTATGCCCAACAGCGGCAGATCCTGAACGAGAATATTTTCACTTATGACAATCGCTGGAAGCAACACAAGCTCACCGCAACGGCCGTATACTCTTTTCAAAAGTACCTGTATGAGTCCCTGTCCGTAAGCGGAACCGGCTTTCCTTCGGATATTACCGGCTATAATGATGTGTCGCTGGCCAGCGTCTCCAATAAGCCGGTTTCGGATAAATACTCCAACAAGCTGGTTTCCGGTACCGGTCGGGCCGCTTACGTTTATGATGATCGTTACCTGTTAACCGTTACGGGCCGTTACGATGGCTCTTCGAGGTTTGGCGCCAACAGCAAATGGGGCTTTTTCCCTTCCGTGGGCCTGGGCTGGAACCTGGGCAACGAAGCGTTTATGCAGCCGTTTAAGGCCGTCGTTTCGGATGTGAAGGTCCGGGGAAGCTATGGCTTTATCGGCAACCAGGAGATCGGCAATTACCGGTCCTTGTCCCTGCTTTCCCCCACCAACTATGTTACGGGCAGCACGCAGTTGCTGTTAGGCCTGAATGAAGGAATCGGCAACCCCGACTTAAAATGGGAAAGCACGAGGCAGATGGACCTGGGCGTTGATGCCGCCCTGTTGAAAAACCGGGTGAACCTTACGGTGGATTACTACCACCGGAAAAGCAATGACCTGATTTACCTCGTTCCGATCCCGACCACCTCCGGCTTCAGCAGCGCCTATAAGAATATCGGCGATGTGGAAAACAAGGGGATCGAAGCCAGTCTGAACGTGAAGGTAGTGAACACGAACGCCGTGAAATGGAGCGTCGGCGGAAATGTGACGCGGAATAAAAACAAAATCCTGTCCCTGTATGATGATGTACGATCCGTCATGCTGAGTGACGACCAGGGTGTGGCCCGGATGCTGAAAGTAGGCCAGCCGATCAATGCCGTCTATACCCGTGAGTCGGCCGGCATCATCCGCACCCAGGAAGAACTGGACGCTGCCAGAAAATTACAGCCGGCGAATAACTTCCTGGAGCTGGGAGCGGAATGGTATGTGGACCAGGACGGGGATGGAAAAGTAACTTCTGCCGATTATGTGAATATCGGAACCACCGAACCCAACTTCTATTACGGTATCAACACCAGCCTGTCGTATAAGAACCTGACACTGGACGTATTTGGCCAGGGTGCCACCAATATTGCCACCACGTATACGGGCTATGCGCTGATTGGTGACTACCAGATCCAGGGCCGCAACTATACGCCCTCCCAATATGTGCTGGACCGGATGTGGTCGCCTTCCAATCCCGGGGGTACCTTCTCCAAGGCAGGGACCAGGCAGGGGCAGTTCTCCGACAGGTCCAATGGCGGCCGGAACTTTTTCATCCTGCGCAACGTGCGGCTGGGGTATGACCTCAACCCGGGCCTTTTCAAAAAGATCCCGGTGCAAAGCGCAACGGTCTATGTAAACGCGCAAAACTTCTTTACAAAGACCAACTTCCGCGGGTACAACCCGGAAAACGGCGACATTGCCAACCCCTTTGCAAAGATGATCCTGTTCGGCTTCAACCTTAATTTCTAATCTACAAGTCTGCTCAAATGAAAAAGCTCATATATTCCTTACTGGCATTGACGGTGGTTTCTTCCTGTACCAAGCTGGATGAGGAAGTGTATAAAAACATTGCATCCAAGGATTTTTACCAATCGGAAGAAGACCTGAAAACTGCTATGGTGTCCGGCTATAAATACTTCCAGACCGCCTTTGGCGGCGGTGATGTGTACAACTACTTCATGATCATCGAGGCCGCTTCCGAAACCGGCGCCCCCACCCGTACCAAATCGAACCCTCACATTTACAATAGCTGGGGCTATGCCAACGATCCCGATAACACTATCAACAAATGGGGGGATGCGTATAAGATCATCAACCAGGTGAATGCGGTCCTCGGGCGGGGCGCAGGAGTAGAGATGGATGCCGTACGCAAGGAGCAGATCCTGGGCGAAGCGCATTTTATGCGGGGGCTTACCTACTTCCACCTGCTGCGGTTATACGGCGGGGTGCCCATTCCGGAAAGCTATACATCCGACCTGAATAACCTGGAAATCCCGCGTAAAACTCCGGACGAAGTATATGATTACATCATTGCCGATTTGAAGTATGCCGCAGAAAAGCTGCCGAAGAAAGCCGAACGGGCTGCCGGTGAAAAATGGCGGGCCACCCGGGGTGCTGCCCTGGCTTTGCTGGGGAAAGTATTCCTGTACCGGGGCAGCATGACGGAAAGCGCCCATAAGTCTGCTTATTTCCAGGAAAGCAAAAAATATTCCCTGGAAGTGATCAACTCCGGCGAATACCAGTTGGAAGAGGACTTTAAAAACCTGTGGATGTGGTACAATACCGCCAACAAACATGGCAAAGAGTCCATTTTTGAAGTCGAATTCGGTTACGTGGGTGTTCCCGGCGACGTTCCCAATGCCTCCCGTTTTCATATTGATGGAGGGCTGAATATCCAGGATAAGAACTTCGGTTCGTACATGTATTACCGGTATGGGCCTTCCTTGCGCACCTATAATTCCTTCAGCGACCAGGATGCACGAAAACAGGCGACTTTTTTAACGTCCATCACCTTGTCTACCGGGCAAGGCATCAGCTGGGTAGCCGCCGATAAGGGCAACCACCCGGGTACGCAGGGCTGGCCCAGCGCTACTCCCGGTAACCTCAAATATTACGACCGCAGCGAACAATCGTATACCACCGGGAGCCCGGCTACGAACTACTATGTTACCCGTTTTTCGGAAGTGCTGTTGAACTATGCCGAGGCCGAAAACGAACTGAACGGGCCAGGCTCGGAGGCATACAATAAGATCAACCAGGTACGCAAAAGGGCGAAGCTGCCCGAGCTTAAAGACGGGCTCAGCAAAGAGCAGTTTGCGGATTCCCTGTATACGGAACGGGTGCATGAGTTGATAGGGGAAGGCCAGTTGTATTACGATGCCCTGCGTACCGGCAGGCTGGGCAAAGAGGTAAAGGCGGAAGTGGAGTACGGCGTGGGGAACGGCCTGTGGTTGTATTCGCCCCTGACCTTCCGGCCCAAAAAGACTTTTTTGTGGAAGATCCCCACCTATGACCTGAACTCCAGCAAGGCGCTGGTTCAGAACCCGGATAACCAGTCGGAATAAGACGGGCCGGGGCCGATCAAAAGATATCAGTAGCAAGCAAGCATCAGGCGCGCTGTTTCCACAGCGTGCATTTTCTTTAAATAGTATCTTGTAACCTGTTTTATAACCCAAACTAAAAATCAACAAACGACCATGAGACGGCGGGCTCCCTTCAAAGCAACGGCATTCCTTCTTTCTTTATTAGGACTTTCCCTGGCTGCCAGCAGCCAGGAGATGGGCGAGGCCGAAAAAAAATCCATGCAAAAAGGCCAGATCATGTACCCGGGCCTGAAGAACCAGGGCGCTGGTGTTTCCGGCCCCGGCTCCAACCTTCCCCCGGAGAAGATGAAATGGTGGGAAGACCAGAAGTTCGGGATGTTTGTGCACTGGGGACTTTATTCCATCCCGGCAACCGGGGAATGGACGATGTTCAACCAAAAAATCCCGGCAGAAGCGTATGCAAAACTGGCCGGCCAGTTCCGTCCCCGGCATTTTGACGCGGATGCCTGGGCCAAAGTGGCCAAAGAGGCCGGGATGAAGTACATGGTGATGGTCAGCCGGCACCATGATGGTTTTGCTTTATGGAACAGCCCCGGAAGCTATAATAAGTTCAATAGTTGGGAAACCGCCGCGCACCGCGACTTTGTAAAGGAATATACGGAAGCCTGCCGCCGGGCCGGCCTGCGTGTGGGCCTGTACTACTCGCCCCTGGACTGGCGGTTCCCCGGGTATTTTGATCCGAAAGGACTTCCCCAGAACGCTGCGTTATTGAAAAAGCAAACCTATGACCAGGTGGAAGAGCTGGTGAAAAACTATGGGAAGATCGATATTATGTGGTATGATGGTTCCTGGCTGGCACACAAAGGCCACGACGCGGATGCCGCCTGGTTTTGGGAACCCCTGAAGCTGAATGGGATGGTCAGGCGCTATAATCCCGACATCGTCATCAACCCCCGGTCGGGTATGGCTGGAGATTTTCAGACAAACGAGGGGAGCGCCCCGGTCAAAGGGCCGATCATTCCTTTTCCCTGGGAAAAATGCCTGAACCTGACCGGCCATTTCAGCTGGGGCTACTTTAAGACGGACCAGCTGATGTCGCTGAAAGAAGTCGTGGACATGCTGGTCAACACGGTGGACCGGGGCGGCAATATGCTGCTGAACGTGGGGCCGGACCCCGACGGCGTTATCCCTGCCCGCCATGTGGAACGCCTGAAAGAGGTGGGCCGCTGGCTGGCCGTCAACGGCGAAAGCATTTACGGCACCCGCCCGGGCCCGTTTGCACCCATCGATGATTATTACGGGTCCACCCATAAAGGAAACAAGGTCTTCGTGCACCTGGTGAAGCTGCCCCAAAACGCCACCGAGATCAAACTGCCGGCGCTGGATAAAAAAGTCGTTTCGTGCAAGATCCTCGGCGGTAAAAAAGTAAGGTTTACCCAGGGCCAGGAGGGGATTACGCTTTCCGTAACCCCCGAAATGGTGAACGCGGTGGTTCCCACCTTTTGCCTGGAAACAAAATAATCCGTTGAGCAATCGCTGAACCGGAAAAGACAGGAATAGCAGTGCCCCTCCTCAATAAAAACGTCCATCTTCCCCAACGGGAGATGGACGTTTTTATTGAGGAGGGGCCGGGCGCTTTCTATTTGATCAGCAAAATTTTCTCCACGAACAGGTTCCGCCCGATAGCCATTTTCAGGAAATAGAGTCCCCCGGGCTGGTCGCGCAGGTCAATGGTCTTCGTCGTCGTGCCCCGGGCGGCCGTCAGGGTGCTGGAATACACCACGTTGCCGGAGGCATTCACCACGGTGAAGGTGACCGTTTCGGCCTGCGGCAGGCGCAGCCGCACCGTCAGCAGACCGTCGGAGGGGTTGGGCCCGACGGAAAGCGCCGGAAGGGAATCGATAGGAGGCGCCGGCGGAGCGATGCAGTCGATCCGTACCGGGTTGGAAGTAGCCAGTTGCGGAGAGGCGCAGGCCAGGTCCGGGATCATCCGGGCGAAAACCGATACGCCGTTGGCGGCAGTTTTCAGGGTAAAGTCCGCTCCATTGGCGGCCTGCCGCACCTCGTCCACATACCACTGGTATTGCGGGTGGTTCCCGCCGTTCACCGGCCAGGCGGAAAACCGCAGCTCGCTGCCGGGGCAGCCGCTGTAGGAAACGCTGACCTGGGGTGTCGCCCAGGCAACCAGGCGGACGCTGGCCGTAGCGGTGGCGCTGCATCCGTTGGGCGAGGTGCCGGTAACCGTATATACGGCAGATGCCGGCGGCACGAAGCTGACGGTGGGCATGGTGGTGGCGATCAGGCCGGGACCTGCGGTCCAGCTGAACATCCCGGCGCCGCTGGCGTCCAGGGTGATCGGGGTGCCGGTGCAAAGGGAGGTATCGGCGGGCGATACAGTCACGCGGGGAAGCGGGTGAATGGTGATGCCGACCGTTTTGGTGGCGGTGCAGCCATTGCTGGTGCCGGTAACCGTGTAGGTATAGCTGCCGGCTGCCGGCGGCGTGGCGGAAACCGTGCTGCCCGTAGCGGCCTCCAGGCCGCTGCCGCTCCAGGAATAGCTGGCGGCGCCCGTGGCCGACAGGGTCACCGTTTTGCCCGCGCAAACCGCCGCGGCGGATGCGCTGACCGTAACGGCAGGGAGGGGGTGGAGGATGACCGCCTGGCTGCCGGTAGCCGTGCCGCAGGCATTGGTGACGGTGACGGTATACGTGCCGGAAGCCGTTGCCTGCAGGCTGGGGCCCGTGGCAAAGGTGTTCCACCGGTAGCTGCAATTGGTGCAGCCGGCGCTGGCGGCAGTAAGCGCCACCGGGGTGCCCGCGCAGGCGGTGGCCGCAGGCGTGGCGGTGATCACCGGTACGGCAGGCGCCGCGTTGCCGCTGATGGTCAGCGTTAGGGACGAGCGGTTGTTGTTTTCATCCGATTCGCTGACGGCATTGCCGCCATCGGCTACCAGGAACAGGGTATAGGTCCCCGCCGCGGTGGAACAGGGGATGACCAGCTGTTGGGTCAGCGCCACGGCGCCGGCAGCGGCATAAAGCGGGGGGCGGTCCAGGGTTCCCAGCAGTACGTCGCCATTCAGGCCGGGGGTCAGCACCGGGTCGGCCGACAGGTAGAACTGTACCTGGTGGCCGGCTGCGGGGGCCGCTCCCCGGTTGGTTTCCGTAAAGGAAATCGTGAGCGTGGCGCCGGCCTCGGGGGCTGCCGGCGTCGCCGAAGGGCTGCCGGTCACCAGGTCGGGAAGGCCCAGGGTGGCATGGGTGCCGCCACCGCTGCCGCCAAAGCTGCTGACATAGTATTCGGCCACGTGCAGGGTGTCCATCCGGGCATAGGTCCAGGTGCGCAGCGAAGGCGCGGCGCCCGGGGCGTACCAGGAAACGGCCGTTGCCGGCACCGCGGGGTGCAGCGGGTTGGCGGCGCCGGATGCGGTAAAAAATTCGAGGTCCGCCGGCCGGCCCAGCTGGGGATTGCTGCCTTGTACATCGCCCAGGTCGGCCGTGGTAAAGGGAAAGCGGACCAGCAGGCTGTCGGTCAGGACGGCCGTTGCTTTCAGGGTCCAGTACCGGTTCAGGGCGTACCACGCCCCGCCGCCGGTATTGTAGGCGGCGAAGGTCAGGTCGGTGCCGGAGCCGGTGCCGTATCGGGGGGTGGTGGCCACCTTCACCACCAGGGAGCCGTCGTTGACGGAGCCGATGTTTTTGCCCTTCTTTTTCACGGACAGCAGGTAGGTGCAGTTGCTGTAGTAGTGGGTCCAGCCGGCGGTGTCGGTGAGCTCCCGGTTGGCGGCCAGGGAATCGGCGGCCCGGGTCAGCAGCTGGTTGGAGGCCCAGGGGCTGCTGCCGGATTGTTCGTAGGCGCCCAGGTCCGCCGCCGTCCCGGCGATGCGGTTGTTGCCGGCCAGGTCTTTGGGCGTGGTTACCACGCTGTTCTCGCCTTTGTCGATGCCGTCGGAGCAGGGGGCCAGCTGCAGGCCGTCGTCGGCGGTGAACCATTTGCCGTCGGGGCCTATGGGGTTGCCGCTGTTGCGATACGTGATCGCATGGGGCGGCAGCAGGCCGCCGCCATACCAGTACCGGGGCGGCGTGCTGACCGCACTGTTGCGGATGGGCCATTCCACCTCGTATTGGCCCGGTGGGTTGCCGCTTTTACGGTAATAGAGGTCGTCGAAGGGGTTTTGTACGCTTCCGGGCGTGGCACCGTTGCCGGTAAAGAGGCAGTTGGCAATCGAGGGCATAGCTCTTCCACTGGAATAAATGCCGCCGCCCCCAAGGCCGGGCGACAGGATGCGGTTGTTGGCAAAGGTGCAGTTGGTGAGGGCAACGCCCTCGTTATCAAGCAGGCACAGGCCGGCTCCCAGTACGGCCTCGTTGGCCGAGAACAGGCAGTTGGCGATCTGGCCGCCCGTTCCTTCCCACCAGATGGCGCCGCCGGAGCTGGCCTTGTTGCGTTCAAAGACGCAGCCGGTAAGGGAGCGCCGGGGACCGCACTGGCTCAAATAGAGGCCGGCGCCCGCGGAGGCCTGGTTGCCGGAAAATACCGATTGGCGCAGGTCCAGGTTTTTGATCCGCCGCAGCATGAGGGTGCCGTTGCCGAGGCTGTAGTTGTTCACAAACCGGCAGTTGTACAGGCGCAGGTGTTCGATATAGTCGGCATTCAGGGCAAAGGGGAGGCGGGCGGGGAAGGTGTCGTAGCGGGCCTCTTTCAGCACCAGTCCGTCGAGCTGCAGCGTGTCGATGTAAAAAGCGTTCAGGAGGCCGAAGCTGTTGTCGGTGGAATCCTGCGCCCGGCCGATGTCGCCGGACAGGATGGTGGGGTGGGCGTCCACGTCGCGCAGGCCGGTGGCAGGATCGTAGCTGCCCAGCACCACCAGCCGCCGGTCGATGGTGAAGGAGCTGTCGCGGTCGGCGACGGCCGGGCGGTAAACGCCGGCGGCCAGCTTCAGGGTATCGGCGCAGGGGTTTTGCAGCGCCTGGTGCAGGCTGCCGTAGGCCCGGGCCCAGCTGCTGCCGTCGGCGGCGCCGGAGGCGCCGGCCTGCACGTAAACGGTGGCCGGAACGGCAGGCAAAGGCATGGATTGCCGTTCGTAGGCGCCTCGGTCCACCTGGCCGCCATACATGCGGGGCTGCCCGCTGAGGTCGGTGGGGGTGGAGACGTAGGCATTGTCGCCGGTATTGACCGCCGGGCTGCAATCACAGAGCTGCAGGCCGTCGTCGGCCGTAAACCAGCGGCCGTCCTCGCCGGCCGGCCGGATATAGTTCGCCAGCCGCGGGTCCTTGCCCGTCGTGTTGGTGCTGCCGGCAGCCGTGTAAAACTCGAACATCGAATTCCGGATAAAGGGCTGCGCCTGGGTGGCGCTGGCGTTCACGATCTCGGTGCGGGCCTTGAGCGCCGCTGAATCGTAGACCCCGATCTGGAAGTTGCGCCAGAAAATGCTGTTGTAGATCCGCGGCGACGACTGGGCGTCATTGCGGATCAGGCCGGCTTCCGGGGTTTTACTGTTCACCACCACGCAGTTGCTGATCACGGGGTTGCTGCGGTAATTCTGCATGAAGGCCGGCGCATAGCCGGAGCCCTCGCTGCCCGTGGCGATGCAGTTGGTCAGCCGGATATGGCTGCTGTTGGTATTGTAAAAGGCATTGTTGCAATTGCTGAAGACGCAGTTGGTAAAAACCGGCAGGGAGCTGTCGCTGTAGGCCACGCCTCCATAGTAGTCTACCCGGCCGTTCTCAAACCGGCAGTCGGTAAAGGTAGGGTTGCTCTGGTAGTTGAAGCAAATGCCGCCCCGTTGGGAAAGGAAAACCGTCCCGGTGGAGTCCCGGAACCGGCAGTTGCGAAATACCGGGTTGGACTGGAAGTTACTGATGTCCGTAGGCTGGGCGCCGGCAATATTGCCCAGGAACAGGGAAGCGGTCACTACCGGGTTGCTGGCTTGGTTGGCCAGTACCTGGGCGTGGTTTTGTAAAAAGGAGCAGCTGTCGATCTGCGCCGATGCCTGCCGCAGCACCAGTATCCGGCCATATCCCATATCCGGGGTGGTCGCTCTTTGTACGGTGTTGTTGCGGAACACGCATTGCTGCAGGCTGGCCTTCGGGTGGTTGCGGAGAGCTACCAGTTCATCCAGATTATCCAGGGTAATGAGGGTATTGTGCTCAAAGCTGCAGCGGCGCAGCAGCAGGTCCTGGTTGTCCCGGGCCAACAGGAGGCGGCCGTTGTTGCCGGTAAACCGGCAGTTGCTGATCACGGGGTTCTGGCACTGGCTGTAGAGCAGCAGGCCTTCTTCGTAGTTGGATTTTCCATTCCCGCCCTGGGTTACCGTAAACCCGTCCAGCACCGAGCTGCTGTCCAGCCCGAGGCCGCGAACCAGGAGGTTTTCCTGGCCGCCGGCGTTCTGTCCATTGATATAGGTCGGGTAGCGGTCATAGTCACGGGCGGCATCGGCGGGGTTTCCCGTGGGCGGGTAGCAGCCCCAGATAATGCGTTTGTTCTCGAGCCAGTAGGGCGCTTTCGGCCCATTCTGGTAGGGGGCATAAGTACCGGCGGCCACCTTGATGGTATCGCTGCAGGCTTGCAGGGCCTGGTGCAGGTCGGTAAAGGCGTCGTCCCAGCTGCTGCCGTTGCCGGCGCCGGTAGCCGCGGCGTTCACATACAGCACCTTCGGAGGAGCAGTTGCCGCCTGCTGCGCTTCATAGGCACCGAGGTCGACGGTGCCGTCAAATACCCGGCGGTTGCCCAGGATATCCTGGAAAATGCCGTCGGCCAGGGCGTTGCCGCCGGCATTCAGGGCCGGGGAACACGGGTGTTGCAGCGCAAAGCCGTCGTCGGCGGTAAAATAGCGCCCGTCGGCTCCTTCGACGCTGGCGGTGTCGCGGAACCGGGGCCGCACGCCCCGCAGCAGGTGGGTACCCCATTGCTGCACCTGCAGCAGCGCGTAGTCGGAGGTGCAGGTGGAGGCCTCGAGCTGTACCTCGGGCAGGTCGAAGGCCTGGCTGTTCCAGTTTACCGCGGAAAGGGTATTAAAATAAGCGATGGTATTGGAAAGGCTCACGGTGCTGTGGCGCCGGGCCGCCACCAGGCTGCCCGAGCAGGCATTGACCGCCAGCGTGCTGTTCTTCAGGGTCACCTGCCCGCTGTCCACCAGCAGCAGTTCGGCGCCGGCGTTGCGGGCCGCCAGTAAGTTTACAAAAACCGGCGCGGCGTTGTGCTGAACGGTTATGGGGCTGCTGTAGTTGCCTGTCACGATGCAGTTGAAAAAAGAAGGGCGGGCATGATGTACGGCAATGGCCGAACCGCTCTCGTAGGAGGCGTTGTTGCGGAACACGCACCGGCGCACCGTTATGTTGGCGCCGTTTTCGATGCTGATGCCGCCGCCCCGGTTCTGGGCATCCGTGCCATTGCCCGACCCGCCGTTTTGCACGATAAAGCCGTCCACCAGGCAGGCATTCATGGGGCCGCTGGCATACAGCACGTGGTAGTCGGCACCGGCGCGGGCGGCGTTTTCGTAGCCGCTCAGGATGGTAGGGTAGTGGCCGGGATGGCGGTCGGCATCCAGGGGATTGCCGGTGGCGGGATAGCCGCCCAGCACCACGATCGAGTCGGTCAGTTCCAGGCCGTTGGTCCGGCTGGCGCCGGCGTAATAGGTGCCCGCCGCCACTTTGATGGTGTCGCCCGGCGCGGCGTTGCTGATCGCCGTCCGCACGCTGGTCAGGGCATCGGCCCAGCTGGCGCCGGAACCGTTGGAGCCGGGGGCGGAGGGTTTTACATGAAGGGCGAAGCCGGTGGCGGTGGAAGTGGCCGGCAGGATCTCCACGGCGTAGTCCTCCGTTTCGCCGGCATAGGAGGTAGCGCAGGCGGAGTGGGCGGCATCGGCATTATAGGCGATCCGCATGCGGGTAACGCCCAGCTTTGCACCAAAGGGTACCCGGATATAGCCGGTATACAGCCCGGCGGCGGTGGGGGCGGACAGCCGGGTGTATTCCCGGGCGCCGAAGTCGCCGTCCTGGTTGAAATCCACGTAGCAGTGCACATACCGGGCTGTGGCGCTGCCGGTAGCCACCGCCAGGGATTGAAACGTTCCCCGGGCAATGCGGGCCGGCGCCAGGGTGGCGGTGTAGTCGGAAAAATTCCCGCTGCCGCAGTCGCTGCTGTTGCGGAGGCCTCCGAACTGTACCTGCGTAATGGTATACGCGCCGGAGCACAAAGCGGAGAAAGGCTGGCAATAGCATTGGTGGAACGCCCGCAGCGGCACCAGCAGGCTGTCGGAATAAGCCGTAGCGCCCCCGCTGCAGGCCGTTTTGCGGCGGTACCAGGTGGTAGCCTTCTGCATAGTGCCCAGGCTGGCGTCGGAAGCCCCGGGCAGGTCGGTCCAGGTGGTGCCGTCGGGCGAGGACTGCCACAGGTAGGTCAGGCCCGTGCCGGTGGAACTGCCCGCCACGCTGATGGTGAAATAATAGGAAGCGCAAACAGTAGGGGCGTTGGCGGAAAGGGTGCCGCCGTTCAGGGCGGGGGGACACCCCTGCGCCTGGGAGCGTTGTGCCAGGAGCAGCAGGGAAAAGAGCAGCGCCAGGAAGGCGCCTGGAAGTTTTCTCATAGCATTGTTTTGGGTACGGGTAAACCGGGCATTAAAATTAGTTATAAAATGTAAGCTGTACAATTCTATTTAATTGCCCGGATGCTTCTGTTCAGGAAGGCTTTTCCGGTTGGGGTTTCAGGTCCTCCATAAAATACAGCAGGATAAACCCGGCCACGAGGCAAAGGATCTCCGCATATAAGCTATAGTGAAAGGCTTTTACAAAATCACCCGAGGTGCCCGCAACGCTGAAGAACAACCCGCCGATAAAACAGATGCCCAATGAAGAGGCGGTTTGCTGCACGGTGGAATACGTGCCCGAAGCGATGCCGGCAAACTGGGGCGGCACCTTCTTCAGTGCCAGGTTGATCAGCGAAGGCAGCACCAGCCCGCCGCTGAAGCCCAGCAACGGCAAATTGAACAACAGGGTCTGTTCGCTTAGCTGGTCATCGAAATAGAGCAACTGGTGCTGGAACACCAGGATCATCAGCGCTATCCCTGCCTGTACGGGCTTTTTGCCAAAGGCATTCACCAGGCGGATGGAAAGAAAAGACGAAAGGGTAAAACACGTGCCCCAGACCGTGAAGTACAGGCCCGTTTGAAACGGTGTGCAGTGCAACCCGTTTTGAAAATACAGGGTGGACACCAGCAGGTAAGCGGTATGCATGATGAAGTAAAAGATCAGCAGGAGCAACCCCAGGTTAAAATCCTTTATGCGGAACAGCCGGATATCCACCAGCGGGTGTTGCCTTTTCAGCAGTTTCGTCTTCTGGTTGCGGATAAAAATGTAAAACAATACCAGCGAGGAGGCAATCATCCCAAAGCTCCACAAAGGATAGCCTTTTTCCCTTCCTTCCGTCAGCGGGTAGATCAGGCTGCCCAGGGCCAGGGTGAACAGCACCACGCCGGAATAGTCAAACCTTTGTTTTGTATTCTGCCCTGTATTGATTAAAAACTTTTTAGCCAGCCAGAAGGCGGCCAGGCCGATGGGCAGGTTGATGAAAAAAATGAACCGCCAGCCTTCGGTGAAGGTATCCAGGCCGGCAAGGAAACCGCCCAGGAACTGGCCCAGCACGGAGGCGGCACCCAGGGTGATCCCTACATAGCCGATGGCCCTCGTCCGCTCTTTGGGTTCGGGAAAAAGCACCTGTACATAGGCCAGCGCCTGCGGCATCATAAAGGCACCGCTCACCCCCTGGAAAAATCGTGCGGCGATCAGCATCGCTGCACTGTTCGCCAGTCCGCACACGCAGGAGCTGAGCACAAAGAACAGCATGCCCCATAAAAAGACTTTTTTCCGTCCCCGGATGTCACCGGCCCTGCTGCCGGTGACCTGGAAGGAGGCATAGCCGAGGAGGTAGGAGGCAATGATCAGTTCAGCCGCACTGTCGGAGGCCCGGAGGCTTTCTTTGATCGAGGGGAGCGCAATATTGACAATAAAGACATCGATGACGGTCAGCAGCGGGGCCGTGAGCAGGATGCCATGCTGCAGCCATTTGTTGGCGCTATGATTCATAGAGAAAGAAATTTTACGATTGGAATTGAGCAAACGCTTCTTCGAGCACGGTGTGTACGGCCTTGGTTTTTCCTACCGGGATCTCGAAGCGGTTGTCTTCCAGGCCGGCCAGGAGTTCCTCCGCCACTTCTTCGGGGGGAATGCCATTCGTTGCACCGCCGATGCCTGCGGAAAACTCCGTATTCACCATAGGCGGTATCAGCTCGTATACGCCCACATTTGTTTCGGACAGGGATTTCCGCAGGGATAAGGTGTAGAAATGCAATGCGGCTTTACTGGCCGAATAGGTGGGAATAACGGCGGCCGGCCGCAGGGAAGCGATGGAGGTGACGTTCACCACCGCCGCCCGGCTTTTTTCTTTCAGCAGGGGCAGCAGCAGTTCGGTAAAATGGATGACGGCGAGGTAATTTGTCGTGATCTCTTTGGTAGCATGTGCATAGGCACTGTCTTCTCCATTACCGTCTAAAGAGTAAATATACGCTTCGGCGGCATTGTTGATGATCACATTGACCTGCGGGTGGTGTTGCTTCAATTCTTCGGCTACCCGTATGCGCTCGCTTTCTACGGACAGGTCGCCCTGGATGGCTACGGCATTCTTTAATTGCCGCAATGCTTTATCCAGGCGTTCCCGGTTCCTTCCGTTGATAATGACCTTATTGCCTTTTTCGGAAAACAGCTTTGCGATTTCCAGGCCGATGCCGGCGGAGCCGCCGGAAATGAAAATGGTGTTGCCTTTTGTGTTCATGTTTTTAGATTTATAATGTGGGGAATATGTAGGTGTAGGAAATAATGGGTGTAAGATGCCCGGAGCAAGCGGAACGCTTCCTCAGAGGGCTATGGGTAGGATAAGTGGAGGGGAATATGAAATTCAGTGGTCAGCCGGGGTGAGGTTTTACGCCATTGCCCCTTCTACCAGCTTTTCGGCGATGGCTTTGGCATTCGTCATGGCAGCCTTCGTTTTTTGAAAGCCGGCCGTTACCGTAGCCCCTTCGATCAATAAATACAGGGTGTCCGCCAGTTCTTCCTTCGTCAACGCGCCTTTTTTAAAAGCGGCCGGTTGCAGGAGCTCCAGGATCAGGTCGCGGAACTTCATCTTGTTCTGGTTAATGAGCTCAAAGGCCCGCTGGTCTTCGGGCGCCACCTCCGCGCTGGCCTTGATGAAGGGGCAACCCCCGTAATTGCTCACGACCTGCCGGTTCATGCGAAAGTCGAACAGGCCCAGGATCTTTTCCTTCGGGTCGTTCAGCGGATCAATATGGCTGTGGAGCTGGACAAACCAGCGGTCGCTGAACTCTTCCAGGTACGCATACAGCAGGTCCGACTTGGATTTGAAGTGGTGGTACAGGGATGCTTTGGCAATATTCGATTCGTCAATGATCTGGTTGATGCCGGTAGAATTGTACCCCTGCGTATAAAACAGGTGGGTGGCGGTCTCCAGTATTTTGGATCTTATAGCGGTCGTTGACTTCATAACCAATGTTTCTACTGCAAACTTAGGATATTTTTCGATAGGTAGACAAGTCTGTCTATTTATTTTTTTCCCCCGGCTGCTGGCCAGAAAACAGGACGGGGTACTTCCGGGCAGTTGCGGTAACCGCCTTTGCAGTCCGTTATGAATGAAGGTAACTGGTGGTGGGAGCGGTAATTTTAGACCGTCTTGTCCAGATTTTTTTATTCAACCTTATCTTTGACGCGTGAAAAAGGGCTGCTGCTCCATATTGTTTTTCATCCTGTTGTGCACGACCACCTCGTTCAACCAGGTGTTCCGGCTGCCGGCCCTGGTGTCGCACTACTGCGAGCACCACCAGCTGGATCCCAATGTCGGTTTTCTGGATTTCCTGTCCATGCACTACTGGGGCCAGGACCTGAATGACAACGACCAGGACCGCGATAACCAGCTGCCCTTTAAAAACCTGTACAGCCCCACGGTTTCCCTGCTGGCCCTGCCGGTAAGCAAGCCCGCCGTACCCGCCACCTGCGTGGTGCTGCTGCAGCGGCCCCAGCCCGGTTACCGCGCCCCCGACCTGTCGCCGCCGGCCCTGGCCGCCCTCTTCCGCCCGCCCCGGGTGTAGGATTCTTTTTCCCTATTACCGTTTATGTTCTGGCCTTCCCGGGAGGTCCGGGATGCCTTTTCGTGCTCATTTCTGAAAAGAATCCAACTCGTTATGCTCAATAAGATCATTGGCTTTTCCGTCCGGAACAAGCTGGTGGTGGGCCTGTTGATCCTGGCCCTCATCGGCTGGGGTTCCTACGAGGTCAGCCGCCTGCCCATCGACGCCGTACCGGACATTACCGACAACCAGGTACAGGTGCTCACCGTTTCGCCCTCCCTGGGGGCACCCGATATCGAACGCCTCATTACCTTTCCCATCGAGCAGGCCTGCAGCAATATCTCCGGCCTGAAGCAGATCCGGAGCTTTTCGCGCTTCGGCCTTTCGCTGGTGACCATCGTGTTTACCGACGAAACCGATGTGTACTGGGCCCGCCAGCAGATCAGCGAACGCCTGCAACAAGTGTCTAAAGACATCCCGGACGGGGTGGGGGCGCCGGAGATGGCGCCGGTCTCCACGGGCCTGGGCGAGATCTACCAGTACGTGGTGCGGCCCAAAAAAGGCTTTGAAGGCAAATACAGCCCCATGGACCTGCGCACCCTGCAGGACTGGATCGTGCGCCGCCAGCTGCTGGGGACTCCCGGCGTGGCGGAGGTCTCCTCCTTCGGGGGCCAGCTCAAACAATACGAGATCGCCGTGCGCCAGGAGCAGCTCAAGGCCCACGGCCTTACCATCGCCGACGTCTTCGACGCCCTGGAAAAAAACAACCAGAATACCGGTGGCGCCTATATCGAAAAAGGGCCCACGGTGCTGTACATCCGCAGCGAGGGCCTGACCGCCACCGTGGCCGACATCGAAAAGATCGTGGTCAAGAGCCTGGGCGACGGCACCCCCCTGCTGCTGCGCGACGTGGCCCGGGTGCAATATGGGTCGGCCATCCGCTACGGGGCCATGACCTTTAACGATAAAGGCGAGGTGGCCGGGGCCGTGGTGATGATGCTGAAGGGCGAGAACTCCTCCGAAGTGATCAAACGCGTAAAAGCCCGCATCGCCGACATCCAGAAGATGCTGCCGGAAGGCGTCATCATAGAACCCTTCCTGGACCGGACGAAGATGGTGAACAACGCCATCAAAACGGTGGAGACCAACCTGCTGGAGGGGGCCCTGATCGTCATCTTCGTGCTGGTGCTCTTTCTGGGCAACCTGCGGGCGGGCCTCATCGTGTCGTCGGTGATCCCGCTGTCCATGCTGTTTGCCATTATCCTGATGAACCATTTTGGCGTGGGCGGCAACCTGATGTCGCTGGGCGCCATCGATTTCGGCCTGATCGTGGACGGCTCGGTGATCGTGGTGGAGGCGATCCTGCACCGCTTTGCCCATTCGCGCCACTTCCGCGGCCTTTCCCGCATCAGCCAGCAACAGATGGACCAGGAGGTGGCCACCTCCACCGGCTCCATGATCCAATCCGCCGTCTTCAGCCAGGTGATCATCCTGATCGTGTACCTGCCCATCCTGTCGCTGGAAGGTATTGAAGGAAAGATGTTCAAGCCCATGGCGCTGACCATCGCCTTTGCCATTTTCGGGGCCTTTCTGCTGTCGGTGACCTATGTGCCGATGCTGTCGGCCCTGCTGCTCTCCAAAAAGCTGTCGCATACGCCCACCTTTACCGACCGGATGATGGCCTGGCTGGAGCGCCGCTACCAGCCCCTGCTGCAGCGGGTGCTGCGTTTTCCCAAAGCCGCCATCGGCGGCGCCCTGGGGCTGTTTGCCGTGGCGGTGGTGGTCCTGGGCGGCATGGGCGGCGAATTCATTCCCCAGCTCGAAGAAGGGGATTTTGCCGTGGAAACAAGGCTGCTGACCGGCAGCAACCTGAATAATACCATACGTTCCACCCAGCAGGCGTCCAAAATTTTGCTGGAACGCTTTCCCGAAGTGCAGAAGGTAGTAACGAAGATCGGCAGCGCCGAGATCCCTACCGACCCCATGCCCTTCGAGGCCGGCGACATGATGGTGATCCTGAAGGACAAGCAGGATTGGACCTCGGCCCGCAACTTTCCCGAGCTGAGTGCCAAGATGACCCGGGCGCTGGAAGAAGTGCCGGGGATCACCGTGGGCTTCCAGTTTCCGGTGCAGATGCGGTTCAATGAGCTCATGACCGGCGCCCGCCAGGACGTGGTGTGCAAGATCTATGGCGAAAGCCTGGATTCCCTTTCCGCCTATGCCCACCGCCTGACGGAGATCATCCAGACGGTGAAGGGCGCCGTGAACATTTATGAAGAACGTGTGACCGGCATGCCGCAGGTGGTGGTGCGCTACAACCGCGACGGCATGGCCAAATACGGCCTGCACGTGGCCGACATCAACCGGGTGGTCAATACCGCCTTTGCCGGCCAGGTGGCCGGGCAGGTGTATGAAGGCGAGAAGCGCTTCGATATGGTGGTGCGGCTGGCGGGCGAGCAACGGCAAACCCTGGCCGATGTGGAAAACTTGATGGTGCCCACCCGGCAGGGCACGCAGATCCCGCTGTCGCTGGTGGCCGGCGTGGAGGAAGTGGAAGGCGTGAACCAGATCCAGCGCGAGAACACCCGGCGCCGCATTATCGTAGGCTTCAACGTCAGCGGCCGCGACGTGCAGTCCATCGTCGAGGAGCTGCAGCAAAAGGTGGGGCAGCGGCTGGGCCTTTCCCGGGAGTATTCCATCGTGTATGGCGGCTCGTTTGAGAACATGACGGCGGCCAAGGAGCGTTTGAGCCTGGTGGTGCCGGTGGCCCTGGGGCTGATCTTTTTGCTGCTGTATTTTGCCTTCGGCTCGGTCAAGCAGGGCCTGCTCATTTACACCGCCATCCCGCTTTCCGCCACGGGCGGTATCCTGGCCCTCTGGGCCCGCGACCTGCCGTTCAGCATTTCGGCGGGGGTGGGCTTTATCGCCCTGTTCGGCGTGGCGGTGCTCAACGGGATATTGCTGGTCTCCGAGTTCAACCGCCTCCAAAAAGAAGGCTGGCACGACCTGCGGCGCATTGTGATCCATGCCACTAAATCCAAGCTGCGGGCGGTGCTGATGACCGCGCTGGTGCCTTCCCTGGGCTTTATTCCCATGGCCATCAGCACGGGGGCAGGAGGGGAGGTGCAAAAGCCCCTGGCCACCGTGGTGATCGGCGGCCTGCTGGTGTCCACCCTGCTGACGTTATTTGTATTACCGGTTTTGTATATCGTTTTTGAAAAAGGTTTTCAATATACCCGTCCCATGAAAAAAATAACGGCTGCCCTGGCCGTGCTGCTCCTTTTCGGCAGCGGCCTGCAGGCGCAGTCGCCCATTACCCTGTCCGCCGCCCTGGACAGCGCCGTAAAGAACAATGCCGCCCTGCAGGCTTCCCGCACGCAGGTGGCCTACTACCAGGCGCTGCGCAAAAGTTCGTTGGAGATTGAGCAGGCCGGCCTGCTGGTGGATTACGGCCAGTTGAACAGCCTGGCCCGCGACAACCGGTTTTCCCTGACCCAGGGCATCCAGTTTCCCACCGTGTACAAGCACCAGGGAACCATCAACCGCCTCCAGGCCGGCCTCAGTGAAACGGATTTTTTGCAAAGCGAGCTGGAGGTAAGAACGAGGGTAAAGCAATTGTTTTACCGCTTGCTGGTGCTGCGGGAGCAGCGCCGGCTGTTGACCGAAGCCGACAGCCTCTATGCCGGTTACCTGCAAAAAGTGGAGCAGCGCTTCAAGGCCGGGGACGTGGACGTTTTGGAGCGGGCTACGGCCGAAAACCAGCGGCAGCAGATCGCCCGGCAGCTGCAGGCCCTGGCCACGGACGAGGCCGTGCAGCGCCACCAGCTGCAGGTTTTATTGAACACTTCCCGGCTGCCCGAGCCGGCAGCGGATTCGGTGGTCTATGCCCTGGCGGAAGTACCGCAGTTGCCCGCCATCGACCGGCACCCTTTGATACAAGGGAAGCAGCAGCAGGTGCTCCTGGGCGAGGCCCAGCAAAAGCTGGAAAAAAGCAGGCTGCTGCCTGCGCTTTCCGCGGGCTACAGCAGCGCCACCTTCATCGGCTGGCAGACCGCCCCGGACAACACCGAAAAGTATTTCGGTTCCGGCAAGCGCTTTTCCGCCGTCACCCTGGGCATCGGGCTGCCCCTGTTTGCTTCGGCCCAGCGCTCCCGCATCCAGGCGGCGGGTCTCCAGGCCCGCCAGCGGCAGCAGGAGCTGGCGGCCACCCGCCAGCAGCTCCTGGCCGGTTTGGAGGATGCCCTCCAAATTCAACGCCGGCAGGCAACCCAGGTGCAGGCCTACCACCGGTCGCTGCTGCCCAATGCCGCCCTCATCCTGCGCAGCGCCACGGCGAAGCTGAATGCCGGCGAGATCAGCTACCTCGACTGGGTCGTGCTCGTCAACGGTGCCCTGCAAACCCGCAGTGACTACTTTGATGCCGTACAGCAGCTGAACGAAGCCGTTATTGAAATCGAACGACTCAGCGCCCTTCACTAACACAAAAAAACAAACATGAAAAAAACTATATGGTTCGCAGTGGTGTTGCCGGTCCTCTTCTCGGCCTGCAGCCTTTCTGGAAAAAACGCCCAGGCCGATACGCCCAAAGAAGAAGCGCGGATCGCCGTGGAAAACGACGTAGTGGAATTGTCCCCCGCTCAAATGAAAAATGCCGGCATTGTGACCGGCTTGCCCGAAGAAAAGGAGTTGCACAGCACCCTGAACGTTACGGGGGTGGTGGACGTGCCGCCGCAGCATATCGTTTCGGTGAGCATGCCCCTGGGCGGCTACCTGAAGCGCACGGCCCTTATCCCGGGGGCCAGGGTGAGCCGGGGCAGCGTGCTGGCCACGCTGGAAGACCCCGCCTACATCCAGCTGCAGCAGGAGTACCTGACCGCCAAAAGCCGGCTGCGCTACCTGGAAGCCGACCTCAGTCGCCAGAAAGGGCTGAACGAAACGAAAGTAGCCAGCGACAAAACGCTGCAGCAGGTGCAAAGCGAGTACGAAGGGCAGCGGATCCTTTTGCGCTCGTTGGCGGAGAAGCTGCGGCTGATCGGCCTGCGGCCCGAAGGGCTCACGGAAAACAGCATTTCCCGCAGCGTTCCGCTCTATGCCCCGATTAGCGGGTATGTCAGCAAGGTAAACGTCAATATCGGAAAATACGTGGCGCCCACCGACGTGCTGTTTGAATTGATCAATCCCGACGACCTGCACCTGGAGCTGACCGTCTTTGAAAACGATGCCGCCCGCCTGGCGCCTGGCCAGCCGGTGGTCTTTACCGCCAATAACCGCCCGGAAGCCAGCTACACCGCCCGGGTACAGCTGGTCACCCCCAGCATCGGCGAAGACCGCAGCACGCAGGTGCACTGCCACCTGGAACAGCAGGGACGGCAGTTGCTGCCCGGCACCTTCGTCAACGCCACCATCCGGCTGAGCGGCGCCCGGGTGACGGCGGTGCCCCGGGAGGCCGTGGTGAAATGGGAAAGTAAAAACTACCTGTTCCTGCAGCAAGGGGCCGCCGCCTTCCGCATGGTGCCGGTGGAGACGGGGACGTCGGAAGAAGGATTTACCGAAATCCGTTCCGCTTTACCTGCGGGCCGTATCGTTACGCAAAACGCCTATACGCTGCTGATGAAGATGAAAAATAGCGGTGAGGAAGAATAGAACAGGGCGCCCCTGCCCGGAATGAATGTTTTTCCGGGCGGGGCGCTCCGTTTTTATTACGTATCTACTATTTGTGTCCCACCAACTTTTTTGACTGCCGGCCTGTAAAAAGCATTATTTTTCCTTCCATGATGGCCGGGAGGGAAATATTACGAACGATCTTGTGGTGGGTGTTGCTGTTTGGGTGGGTTTCGCTTCAGGCACAGGTAAAAAGCAAAACAGAGCATTATTCCACCGAGGATGGCCTGTCGCACGACGGCGTCATGGCCATCACCAAATGCCGGGAAGGCTTTATGTGGTTCGGTACCTGGGACGGCCTGAACCGCTACGACGGGCATACGTTTACCACCTACAAGTCCCGCCCCGGCGACAGCTCGCACCTGAAAAGCAACCGCATCGAAAGCATCGTCGAAGACAAAGCAGGCTATTTATGGCTGCGGGCCTATGACAACCAGGTCTACCGCTTCGATAAAAAGACGGCCACCTTCTGGCCGCTGGCCAGCCTCCTTCCCAAAGGGCAGGAAAACAACACCTTCAACCGGGTCTTTCCCCAAAGCAACGGGCAGGTATGGTGCACCACGGCCGCTAACGGCATCTATTGTATCCGGGCGGCCCGGCCCGGAGTTCCGGTGGTCCTGCATTACGGCAAGGATGAAAAGGAACGCCCATTGCCGTCCAACCATGTCAATTTTTTGTTTGAGGACCAGCAGCACACGCTCTGGATCGGGACGGAGAAAGGACTTTGCCGGTTGCCGGAAGGGGTTGTTATCGCTAACCTGCTCCAGGGGCAGAACGTTACGGCTATTGCAGAAGACAAAAACAAAATATGGCTGGGCACGGCTTCGGGCTTGCTGGCGGTATTTGAAAAAGCATCCCGTCAGCTCACCACAAAACAACTATCCGCTTTCCGGCTGAACGCCCTTCACGTTTCAAAAAACGGAGCGGCCGTGTACGCCGCCACGGCGGGAGGGGAAGTGATCACCGTAGACGCTGCCTCCCTGACCTTCCGCCAACAGGCATTGCCACAGGCGGAGCCGCTCCATTCGATCTATGAAGACCGGTCCGGGCAGCTCTGGATCGAGCCCCAGCGCCAGGGCGTCATAAAATACCATCCGCAGCAAAACACCTTCCAGCGCTTCCTTCAAAAGACGGATGCGTTTATGAGCTATACCATCCGCGAATACAGTGTATTTGAAGACCGGGAGTCCCGCCTGTGGGTGGCTATGAAAGGGGGCGGGTTTGGCTGGTACGACCCTTCCACCAACGAAGTCAAACCGTTTACCCCTCCTCCCGGGGCCTCGCCCTTCTCCAACGCAGTGACCGTTAAGTATTACGACCCGGCGGGTGTATTGTGGCTCAGTACCGGCAGCCGGGGCGTGGAAAAGATCATTTTTCAAAGCAATGAATTTGCCACCCGGCCCGCCGATCCTTCGGCGGCCGCCAAAACCGATAACGATATCCGCGGCATCTTTTGCGATGACCACCACCGGCTATGGCTGGCCGCCAAGTCGGGGCGCCTGTACCTCCGCGAAGCGGATGGCCGGCCCCTCACCCACTTTTTCCTGAATGAACCGCCCGGCGGCCTCGGCCTGGTGTACACCCTGCTGCAGGACCGGTCGGGCACCATGTGGCTGGGCACGAAGGGCAACGGCCTGTTCCGGGCCGACCTCGTCAGCAGCCAGCCCCTGAAATACCGGCTGACCCATTACGCGGCCGACCCCAACGATCCCTACAGCCTGAGCAGCAACCTGGTCTACTCCCTGCTGGAAGACCGGCAGGGCCGCATCTGGATCGGCACCTTTGAAAAAGGCCTTAACCTGCTGGTCCGCCCCAACGGGAAAGAAACCTTCCTCCATGCCCGGAATGCTTTTGCAAATTATCCCCCCGGCCTGGCCCAAAAGATCCGGCACCTCCAGCTGGACGGACAGGGGCGGGTATGGGCCGCCACCACCGACGGACTGCTCCTGGCCGACGGACAGGCGGGGGCCGAAAAGCAGACCCGCTTTGTCCTGTATCAAAAGATCCCCGGCGACAAGGAAAGCCTGGGCACCAACGACCTGCAGTTTATCCACCGCGATGCCAAAAACCGGATGTGGATCGCCACCGCCGGGGGCGGGCTGAACGAGGCGATTGCCGAAAGGGGCAAACCGCTCCGGTTCCGGGTGTTTACCCGGGAGCAGGGGCTGCCCAGCGACTACCTCCTGAGCATAGCCGAAGACCGGGCAGGCAACCTGTGGCTGGCCACCGAAAACGGCTTGTCCCGTTTTACACCCCAAACCGGCCGTTTTCGCAACTACGATTCCTACGACGGTCTTCCCCGGAACGGCTTTTCGGAAGCCTCCGCCCTGGGGCTACCGGACGGAAACCTCCTGTTCGGCACCCTGAACGGCTACCTGCTGTTCCAGCCTTCGGCTCTTAAAGCGTCGAAGGCTCCTGCGCCCATCGCCTTTACCCGGTTCCAGGTAAACAATCAGGATATTGTGCCCGGCCGGGAGGATGCGCCCCTGTCCACCGACATCAACAGCGCCCCTTCCGTGCACCTGGCAGCGGATGAAAACACCGTCAGCATCGACTTCGCGGTGCTGGACTACCGCTCCGGCCAAAAGCAGGCCTGCGCCTTCCGCCTGGTGGGCTGGGACAAGCACTGGAACCCGGCGACCGGTCCGCACCGGGCAACTTATTCCAACCTGCCCCCGGGCCATTATGTCTTCGAGGTCAAAATCATGGGCGACCACCCGCAGGGAACGCCCCGGTCCTTCGCCCTGGTGATCGCGCCTCCGTGGTGGCGCACTACCTGGGCCTATCTTGTTTATTTTGCCCTGGCCATCGCCCTGCTGGAAGCTGCCCGCCGCATCGCCCTGACCCTGATCCGGCTGCGGAACCGCATCACCGTGGAAAAAAAACTGACCGACCTCAAAATCCGTTTTTTTACCAACATCTCCCATGAACTGCGTACCCCCTTAACCCTCATCCTCAACCCCCTGGAGCAGGTGCTTGATAAGGAAAATCTTTCACCCAAAAACCGGGAATACCTTTCGGTAGCCCGGAAGAATACCCTGAGGATGGTGCGGTTCATGAACCAGCTGCTGGATTTTCAGAAAATGCAAAGCGGGAAAATGCGCCTGCGGCCGGCCCTGACGGAAATGGTTTCCTTTGTGCACGGGATCACGGAATATTTTTCCGCAGCCGCCCGGGAAAAGGGGGTAACCCTCTCCGTCAGTACCAACGTCCGCGAGCTGCATGCCTGGATCGACGCGGAAAAGATCGACATCGTGTTGTATAACCTCCTGTCCAACGCCCTGAAGTTCGCCCCCAAAGGAACGGCGATCGACCTCCGCCTCCGCGAAGAGGCGGGCCGCCGCTTTACCATCAGTGTCAGCGACGAGGGCAGGGGTGTGCCTGCCGATCAACTCGCAGCTATTTTCGAATTGTACTACGAAGTGGACCAGCCGCAAGGCGCCCCCGTGGCCGGAACGGGCATCGGCCTGGCCCTTTCCAAAGAAATAATCCAGCTACACAAAGGTTCGATCAAAGCCCGCAATAACCCCCAGGCCGGTTTGACAGTCACGGTGGAACTGGGGCAGGGGCAGCCCCCGCCGGAAGGGCAGGAGGGACCGCTTTCGGTGCGGGGCCCACATGGAGCCGAATTTCCGGCCTCCCCGGCACCCTCGGTCCCTGCCCCTGCCGAAGCCCCGGTAGTGTTGCTGGTAGAAGATAATACGGAATTACGGCTGTTCCTGTCCGACCAGCTGCAGCCTTATTACCACGTGCTGGAAGCCCGGAACGGCCGGGAGGGATGGGAAAAAGCCAAGCAATTCCTGCCCGACCTGGTGATCAGCGATGTGATGATGCCCGAGATGGATGGCATTGCCCTGTTGGACCAACTGAAAAACGACCCGGCGACCAGCCACATCCCCGTCATCCTGCTCACGGCCAAATCGTCCGTGGAGAGCCAGGTGGAAGGCCTGGGCTACGGGGCCGACTACTACCTCACCAAACCCTTTCATGTGTCCATGGTGGTGGCGCTGGTCGGAAACCTAGTACGGCAGCGCAAGAAGCGGACGGCTGCGCTTTTGGGCTTTTCGGAAACAGTGCCCGTGGCACCACCGGCAACCGTGGCAGCGCCCGGACCGGCCGAACCCGAAACAACAGCGGAGCCGGTGGTGATTACCGCCAGGGACGAGGAGTTTTTAAAAGAAGTGTCCCGGATCGTGGAAGCCAACCTGGCCAACCCGCAGTTTACCATTGATATGGTGGCGGAAGCCCTGCTCCTAGGACGCACCACCTTTTACCGCAAGCTGAAAAGCCTCACGAACCTGGCGCCGGTGGAATTTGTCAAGGAAGTGCGGCTCCGGCGCAGCCGGGAGCTGCTGGACGAAGGGCAGGACGACCTTTCGGCCATTGCCTACGAAGTGGGCTTCAGCAGCCTCAAATATTTCAGTACCTGCTTTAAGGAAAAGTACAATATGTCCCCGAGTGACTACCTCAAGGCCCGGCAGGAGGGAAAACCGCCAGGGGCGTAAAACCTCTCCCCCGCCACGCCGGGGGCGCGGCACCCCCTCCCCACATAGGGCTACCGTTAGGACACATCTTTTGCTGAGGACGGTACCGGGAAGCCCGCAGGGCTTCAACAAAAGTAGCCCCGGGTG